>CAWWCX010000048.1:0-15786 GCA_963935445.1 uncultured Roseibacillus sp. | reverse complement strand
CGCTAACATTTGTCATGCGCCATCTCCGAGCCTTGCTCCTGGCCCCCTTCAGCCTCCTTCCCACCGCTACCGCGCAAGAAGACCCTGCGACTGCTCAGGAACCACCACCGCAGCAGGCGTCCTCTGGAGAAACAAGCGCCACCCCGGCAGGCGACGCTCCCGCCCCGGCCCAGTCGGTGGAGCCCCTCGCCCGCAGCGTACGCCGCTCCGCAGTGGTTATCCGCCATGGTGGGCGCGCCGGCGGCAGTGGTGGAACCGGGAGTGGCTTCGTCATCTCGAAGGAAGGTCACATTGCCACCTGTGCCCACGTCATCGGTGAGTCCCGGCCCCTTACAGTCCACTTTGATGACGGTTCCGAATACAAGGTAACCGCGATCCACGCCTGGGATGCCAAGCTGGATCTCGCCGTCCTCAAGATCGATGCCGGAGACAGGAAACTTGAGCCGATCCCACTGGCTGAGGCAGATACCATTGTCCAGGGGGCCGAGGTGATCGCCATGGGGGCCCCCTCGGCCTCGAGTTCAGCGTTGTTCGCGGTGTCCTCTCCGCTGTGCGGGACTACGACGGCCGCACCCTCCTTCAGGTGGCCATTCCCGTGGAACCCGGCAACAGCGGAGGCCCCCTTCTTGATCGCAAAGGACGCGTCCACGGATTGATCACCATGAAATCGGCCGTCACCGACAACCTCGGCTTCGCCGTCCCGGTTGGCGCTCTGCGAAAACTGCTGGAGAAACCCAACACGGTCCCCATGGACAAGTGGCTCACCATCGGCCAGCTCGATCCAAAGCGCTGGAAACCCATCATGGGTGCGAGCTGGAAGCAACGCGCCGGACGCATCTCGGTGGAACACCCCGGTAACGGGTTCGGTGGACGCAGCCTCTGTCTCTCACAGCGGGAGATCCCGGAACCGCCCTACGAACTTTCAGTGGAAGTCCGCCTTGAGGACGAAGCCGGCGCCGCGGGACTCGCCTTCGCCTCAGATGGAGGCGATCAGCACTACGGATTCTATCCCAGTGGCGGCGGCCTCCGCCTGACCCGGTTTGACGGCCCCGACGTCTTCACTTGGAACATCCTCCAGCAAACCCGGAGCGAGGCCTACCAGGCCGGCGAATGGAATCGCCTTCGTGTCCGGGTGGAGGAGAAGAAAATCACCTGCTTCGTCAATGGCGAGAAGGTTGTGGAGCTGGAGGACGACCGACTGCGCGGCGGAAAGGTGGGACTCGCAAAGTTCCGTCAGACGGTGGCCACCTTCCGGAACTTTCGTCTCGGGGCCAATCTTGTCGAGGAACCGCCCGCCCCGGAACTGGTCGCCAAGCTTGCCCGGCAGATCGGACGCCTGAAGAAAAACCCAGCAAACGAAAAGGCCCTTGAACAACTGAGCCTCTCCCCTGGTCTTGCAAGGACCCTCCTTCATGAAGAGGTGGAATCCCTGCGGGCGCAGGCCGACCACCTCGAATCCCAGTCCCGCACCATCCATCGACGCTCCATTGCGGAGGAGGTTTCCAACACCCTCGCCGGCACTGAAGGGGGCCGGGTCTTCCGGGCCGGACTGCTCATTGCCCGACTCGACAACACCGAGATCAGGGTGGACGACTACCTTCAGGAACTGGAGCGCATGGCCGGTGAGATTTCCAAGGACCTTCCGCCCAAGGCCACAACCACCCAGAAAGTCACCGCCGTAAAGCGCTACCTCTTTCAGGACAACGGCTACCACGGCAGCCGGAGCGAATACTACAGCCGCTCCAACAGCTATCTCAATGAAGTGATTGACGACCGCGAGGGTATTCCCATCACCCTGTCCCTCCTTTTCATCGAACTGTCCCGCCGGGTAGGTGCCGAGATGCACGGCCTGGGTCTTCCCGGCCACTTCGTGGCCTGCTACCGGGAAAACGGAAAACGCATCATTATCGACCCCTTTGAAGGGGGGCGGATCATGAGTATCGAGGACGCAGACGCGCTCCTCTTGAATGCCGGACTCGATAACAGGGCCGCTGAAATGGAAGTAGCCAAGCCGGGCGAGATCATCACGCGGATGCTGCGCAACCTGCAAGCCATTGCGATCGAGGAGCGGGAGTTCGCCGATGCCCTCAGCTATGTCGAGATCATCGTCGGCCTGAACCCGGAGTCACCACAGGACCGGCTAAACCGCGCCCTTCTCAACCTGCAGGTCGGCAATCCCGGACAGGCAAGGCCAGACCTCCAGTGGATTCTCGAAAACGAACCGGACGGCATCCATCTCGACCGCATCCGGGAACTGATGCAACGGCTCTGACAGGGTGACCGGAAGGTCCTGCCCCGCGGGAGGTTTTCTGCCGGCACCAGCCGGACCGGACCCCGGCGAACTGCCAGCGGCTGAAGACTTTTCATTCTCCCCTGCCTCATTCACAGTGATCCCGTGCCGGCCCAAGCGCTCCCTGATCCCATTCCCGGGATCCTCGACCCCGCTCTTCTGGTGGAAGTCCCCGCCAATGAGCGGCTCACCCTTTACAAGAAATACATGGCGGACGAGAACGCCCGCCTCCGCAAGCTTCACGACGAGGGCAGAGGAGGATGTGAGGTGGCAGGCCTGCGCACCCAGGTCATCGACGGACTGCTGCAATCTCTTCTCGCGAGCGCCCTCCTGCAGACGAAGACTTCCAGTTCCCTCACCCTCGTAGCCAATGGAGGCTACGGCCGTGGCCTGCTGAATCCCGGGTCGGACATCGACCTCCTCTTTCTCCTGCCGCAGGCCTCCCACAAGCTGGACAAGCACCTCAAGAAGGTGGTGGAAGACGTTCTCTATCCCCTCTTTGATCTTGGCTTCAAGGTCGGACATGCTTCCCGTTCCATTCCCGAATGCCTTTCCGAAGCCAGGCGTGACCCCATCACCCGCACCTCGCTCTTCGATCACCGGCGCCTCAGTGGCAACCAGGCGCTCTATGACAAGTTCGTGCAGCGCTTCCGGCAGGAGTGCATCCTCAAGGACCAGGCCCGCTTCTTCGAGGAGCGCCGTGCCGACATCGAGCTCCGTTACCGGAAATACTCATCCACTGTCTTCCTGCAGGAACCTAATCTCAAGGAAAGCCCGGGAGGCATGCGTGATTTTCACAATCTGCTCTGGATCTCCGATGCTCTCTTCGGAACGCGGGATCTCCGGGAACTGCGGGATCGCGGAACCCTCAGCACCAATGCCTACAACGAACTACGCGAGAGCTTCGATTTTCTCCACCGCGTCCGCAACTGCCTGCACTACCATACCGGCAAATCGACCGATATTCTCACCCTGCGCTTCCAGGGCGTCATCACCGAGGAATTCCGCTATCGGCACAAGACCAAGTTGCGCCGCATCGAGGCCCTCATGCGGGATTACTACCTGCACGCCCGCGACATCCACCAGCACACTGCAAGCGTCTTTGAAATTGCCGAGATCGAAACCGCCGTGCTTCGTCCCTTCCGTCTCTCCTGGATTCCCTTTGCGAGGCGAACCGGGAGCAAGGAGTTCGACGGCTTTATAGCAGAGGACGGCCGCCTCTCGGCTGCCCGGGATGACATCTTTGACGAAGATCCCGGACGCCTCCTTCGCCTCTTTCTCCATTGCCAGAAGCGCCACCTGCGCCCCTCTCCCCTCCTGCGCAAGCTCATCAAGGCGAACTGGCACCGGATCGACCGCTCCTTCACATACAACAAGGAGAACCGGCGAACCTTCCGCACGATCCTCGAGAAGAGGGGGCAGGTCGGACGCACTCTCCGCCTCATGCACCGTTGCGGGGTGCTGGGGCGCTACTTCCCAGAGTTTGGAGCCCTCGAGTGCCTCGTCCAGCACGAGTTCTTTCACCGCTACACCGCGGACGAGCACACCCTGCGCTGCATTGATCAGCTCGATGCCCTGATCGAATCCGATGACCCCGCGGTTGCGCGCTACCGGCAGCTCCTGATTGAGATCGAGGACCCCTACGCACTCTACCTCGCAGTTCTTCTCCACGACTCCGGCCGGGCGGAAAACGTCCGCGAGCACATAGACGGGTCACAGATCCTCGCCAGCAAGGTCTGCAGGCGACTTCAGATCAGCCACGGCCGCCGCCAGCTCATCATGTTCCTCGTCGACCACCATCTGACGCTCTGGCGTTTTGCGACCAAGCGTAACATCGACGATCCCGACGTGGTGGCCGAGTTCGCAGGCCTGATGAAGAACAGGCACTATCTCGATGCCCTCCTCCTCTTCACCTACGCCGACTCCAACGGAACCAGTGAGGAGGCCTGGAACCCGTGGAAGGAGACGCTGCTTGTCCAGTTGTGGAGGTCTGCTCGTGTCGTTCTGAAGAAAGGCTACGAGGCCTATGACTCGGAATTCCGCGGCAAGCTCGAAAACCTCCGCGAAAAGGTGCGGAGCGAACTCCATGAGCGTTACGCCGACCTGACCGACGGACATTTCCAGCAGATGCCCAAGCGCTATTTCCGTTACCGCGACGCCCTCAGCGTAGGCACTCACATCCGGGCCATCTGGGAATACTTCGACCGCCGGAAGCGCCGCCCAAACACCCCCTTCGAAGCCGCCCTGCAGTGGATCAACTACCCCGATCAGGGATACTCCGAGCTCACCGTGGTCACGCACGACCGCCACATGCTTCTCGAGAAGATTTGCTGCTCCCTTGCAGCTCACGAGATCAATATTCTTTCTGCCGACATTTACACCCGCTCCGACGGAGTCGTCCTCGATATCTTTCGGGTCAGCACCAGCGAAATGCAGTCGGTCAGCAACACCTTCCAGCAGATGAGCGTGGTCATGACCCTCTACGAGGTGAACCAGGAAGAAGAATATGACCCGTCCCGTTATCTGGAAGCGAAGTCCAACTTCCTCCGCGATACCAACGACGATGCCATCCCCTTTCCCGTCCGCGCCTACGTTGATAATGAAAGTGATCCCAACTTCACCGTGATCGAAATCCAGGCGATTGACCGCATCGGACTCCTTCATGACCTTCTCTACACCATCAACAAACACGGGCTGAATACCATCCACGCACGAATCACCACTGAGAAGGGGGCCGCCCTCGACACGTTTTACGTCCAGACTGCCAGCGAGGGAGGACACCTGGACAGAATCGGTCTCCTCGCGGCCCTGCAGGAAGCCCTCGAGGAGGTCCTCCTGGTTCCTGCAAGGGAGCCTTGATACAGGAGTAAATCAGGACAGGATTCCTTTTCTCACTGTCGGGCATACGCTCCCCTTGGGACGCTGCTTAAAAGATAGTCATCCCCAGGGCACAATGCGATTGCCAGGCCAAGATCCGCTGACTGACCTGCAGGGGCACCATTCCCCAGCAGGTCAAGATTATCACCAACACTCGCGACAGCCTTCGCAGGCTTGAGAACAAGCTCGGCTAGCGGGGGTTCGGCACGACCAGCCTTTCACGGGCCGGATCCCTCATCGGGGCCCCCTCCTTCAGCCACTGATCGTAGAGAGCCCAGCCTCGCGGGACGAGAGCCTTGGTCCGCCCGAAGCGATCCTCGCTCCCCAGCACCACACAGATAAGACGGCGGGGGGTGAGCCGCGTTCTTCCCTCCGGAAGTTTCTGCACGAGCGGTTGCAGCTCCGAACTGGTGGCCAGGCACTGCCCCGCGAGACGGGTCATGCCGGTCTTGATGCCATTGATATTGTCCTGCCCCAGCAGCTGATTCGTATTCTGGACGCTGAAGCTCTTGGTCTTGTTTTCGTGCTCGAAGCTCAACTTTCGGTTCTTCTGCTTCACGAAGAAGGCGAAACCCGGTTCCCGCATCGCATAAATACAAAGCCGGGCCATGTCCGTCGCCGTCGAATAGCCACGAGCCCTCGGAAGGTCCAATCCGTGCGGATTGACAAACCTTGTCCGCCTCATTCCCAACGCCTGCGCCAGAGTGTTCATTTCCTTCACGAAGGATTTCACAGGATCTCCGGTTCTGCCGCGGGCGGCCTGTATGGCGAATCCCACGTGGTGGGCGAGCGACTGGGCGGCCGAATTGTCCGAACCGAGGAGTGCCGAGTAGAGCGCGTTTCGGATGGAAATGCGGTCCCCCGGATACAGGCCCATCGGATTGGACCCACCCACATGGAAAACCGAAGGGGGCACCACCAGAATCGCCCCAAGATCAGTGTTTGTGGCCTTGGCCCAGTCCAGCACCACCATCGCAGTAGCCACCTTGGTGAGACTCGCCACCTGTTTCCTGTCTTCGGCTCCCTGAGACAGGAGAACACGTCCGGAATTGGCCTCCACCACGAAGAAGGCTTCCGAGGCCCGGGGGGACAAAAGGCTCAAAACAAGAAAGAGAGGGACAAGCAGGCAGGAAGGAAGACAATTTGGCACGGCGAGGAATTCGCTGAATTCGCAGAAAATATAGCCTCTCCGTGCCACCAGCGACAACCCTGAATCCCTGTCCAGTCTGGCCTGGGGCCATTTCCCTTGCGGAGAATTGGCACCCCGGGTAGTTTTCCGCCCGACACGGAAATCTTCGATGCGCACACTTGGCACGCGATTCCCGGACGGATGTCCTACCGGCACCGCCCTGACACCTGACGGGAACTGCAAAGGCGCCGCCCACCCCCCCGGGCTGCCGCCAAACACTCGGGCCAACCGGCCCCTCCTTGCGGGAACGCCAACAAAAACGCGCCAAGCAGGCGGATTTCCTCCTCAACTCAACCAAACTCAGGGACAGCCACCGAACCGAATGACATCACTATTGTCAGAGCTGCATCCCCTTCGCGAGTGTCTTGAGGGTCCGCATCACGGCATCGATACCCCGGTCGCGTTCCCGCGCGAACCCCAACCGAAACCAAACATATGTCCGATTCTTCGACCCAACCGAGGCGATCTGACTCCGGAGGAGGCTCCGGAAATCGCCGCAACAGAAATCGTAATCGCAACCGCAACAGAAATCGTAATCGCAACCACAACCGTTCCCGCGATGGCGGTGACGGAGGTGGTCAGGGACAGCAATCCCGGGGGCGCCGTTCAGGTGGCCGCCGGCCCCGGCGCGAGCCAAAACCGATTCCTCTGACCTGGTGGCAGAAAATCCTCAAGGCCCTCGGCCTCTACAAAGAACCTGTTCGTCCGCCCCGTAAGAGAAAAAGCGCTCCCGAATCCCGGTCCTCCGAAAAAGGCGCCCGCAAGGCGCCCAAGTCCGGGACCCGCATCGCCACGACCAAGGATGGCAGGAAGGACGCTCCCGCTCCGGGGCCTGTCGATTCCACCCGTCTCTACCTCGGCAACCTCTCCTACGACGCAGCCGAGTATGAACTGGAGGAACTCTTCAAGGGCGTGGGCTCCGTGCGCAACGTCGAAATCGTCTACAATCGCAACACCCACAAATCGAAGGGCTACGGGTTCATCGAGATGGCGACTATTGACGAGGCCAAACGTGCGGTAGAAGTCCTGCATGATCAACCCTTCATGGGGCGCAACATGATCGTGAATTGCGCCAAATCCTCAGGTCCACCCAGCTCCGAAGAGGAATAGGGACCACTTGCCTGTTTCCCAATCCCCGTGGGTTTCGGCTCACGGGGATTTTTTTGAGTTTGTCACTCTCCCGCACACTCCAAGCGCCCTTCAGACTTGAAGACCTCCCATCAGGCTCTCTACCTCTGCGGCCCAACCGCCTCGGGCAAGTCCGCACACGCGCTCTCCCTCGCAAGGGAGCTCGGCGGTGAGATTGTCAATGCCGATGCTCTTCAGCTTTACCGGGGACTTGAAATCATCACCGCCTCCCCCACCGCTGAAGAACGCGCCCTCGCACCTCACCACCTCTACGGAGTGGCCGATCCCGCCGAAGCACTGGATGCGGCTGCCTACAGACAACTGGCACTCCCCGTCCTCGCCGGGATCATCGCACGGGGGCATCTTCCCATCCTCGTAGGCGGTTCAGGACTCTATCTGAAGTTCCTGTCCCACGAACCCGCTGACCTGCCTTCCGCAGACCCATCCCTCCGCTCCGAACTGGAAGCCCTCAGCCTTGAGGAACTGAACCGCTGGCTTGAGAAGGTCGATCCCGTGGAAGCGGGCCGGGTAGACCGCAACAACCCCCGTTACGTTCAGCGAGCCCTCGAAGTCTGTCTGCTCACCGGGAAACCCATCTCCTCCCAGCGATCCCGCTTCGAATCCTGCCCCGACACCCTGCGTGGATTACTTCTTTCATGGGAACCCGCGCCCCTCGAAGCACGAATCCGGCTCAGGACCACTCAAATGCTCAATCAGGGCGCGGCAGAAGAGCTGGCCAGACTCCCGCATCTCGGCCCCACCGCCTCACGCGCGATCGGCATCCCCCAGCTGCAGCGTTTCCTTACCGGCGAAATCGACCGACAGACCTGTGAAGAAGAGATCGTGGTCGCCACCCGCCAGTACGCCAAGCGCCAGCGGACCTGGTTCCGTCGTGAGAAGTGGCTCACCAGGGTGGAGGGCGAGCTCTCAGCCACTGGAATCGTGGCGGCCGCTCGCACCCTCCTGGCGTCCTGAAGGCCACTTCCAATCCCGGAAGGCGACCTGCACCCTCCACAAAAGCATGGTTCACATTGATTCAGCCTCGCGAACTCTGTGAACTCCTCCCCGTCATCACGATTACCTCATGCCCAAGCTCCCCTCTTACCACCTGTTCCCGACTGCCGAGACTGCCTCGAAGACCCTTGCTGCTGAAATTGGCGAACTCGTTTCCTCGCGAGCGGCAGCAGGTCAATCCGCTGTCCTCGGCCTCGCCACGGGCAGCACACCCATCCCCCTCTACGAGGAACTCGTGTGCCTCCACCGGAACGGGCTCTCATTCGCCAACGTGACGACCTTCAACCTCGACGAGTACCTCGGTCTCGAGCGCAAGCACAAGGAGAGCTACTGGCACTTCATGCACACCCACCTGTTTGACCACATCAACATCCCCCCCGGAAACATCCACATCCCTGACGGCACCGTTGCTGACGAGAACCTTCAGGGGCACTGTCTCGATTTCGAAAACGCGATCGTCCGGGCCGGCGGGATCGATCTCCAGGTCCTCGGCATCGGCAGAAACGGTCACATCGGCTTCAACGAACCAGGGGCCTCTCCCGAGGTCCGCACTCATGTCACTTCGCTGAACGAAGTCACCATAGCCGATGCCGCTGAATCCTTCGACGGCCCGCAGAATGTTCCCGCCCGGGCCATTACCATGGGGGTAGGCACCATTCTTGATGCCCGCCGGGTCGTCCTCCTCGCTTTTGGAGGCTCCAAGGCCGGCATCATCAAGCGAGCACTTACCCCGGGAATCACTTCCGAGGTGCCCGCGACCTACCTCCAGCTCCACGACAACGTGAGCTTTTTTGTAGATGCAGACGCAGGAGCTGCAATCGAGCCCTCTTCACCCTCGGAATAAGACCCCCCGGCGACCACCTCTCACCCTTCTCAGGAGCCCAGACGGGCACACACCACCACTGATGCCCCAGGAGCCGTGCACCCAGGGCGACCCTCAGCAACCACACCCACCCCCGCCGCAACAACCGTCCTGCAGGGCCAGATCCTCCCCAGCCGGGACACGACCCAGTTCCAAGGTCATCCCCACATACTTGCCGATCACCATCTGCACCGACTGCAGACTCTGTTGGGCATCCATGAAATTCCGCGCCACCGAGTTCTCCATCAGGGCTTCACGGGCTTCCTCAAATTCCTGCACTTCGCCAGCGCTCAGATCCAGTCCTGACCTCTGCTTCTCTCCCAGTTCCTGACTGCGCTCCTGCACACTCTGAAACTGCAACTTGGCCGCATCGTCCCCCAGAAAGAGCTCCACCTTCTTCAGGAGATCCCGATACTCCGGATCCCCCGCGATAGCCGCACAGAGTTCCTTCGTCTTGCTCATGACTTGCGAATCATCCGCCAGCATTGTCATGTTCCACCGATACGCCTCTTTCGCCCGGCACGCAATCCGCGATGCCGTCAGGCCCCGGAATTCAGGACATTTTCGCAAGCGAAAGTGCTCGCCCCCATGTAGGTTCACCACATCTTCAACATGAAGCGAACCCTTCTTCTTTCCGCCCTGGCATGGATATTCAGCCTCGCTGCCGCGTTCCTGGTCGGCAAAAGCACACGTCCCGCACCCAAAGATGAAGATTCGGTGATGCAACTGCCCCGGACCGGGTCTCAAACTCTCCCGCTGAAGCGGAGCGCCTCCTCCCAAAGGCGGGCCCCGGGAGAAACCAACTCCGCCCTGCTCGCCTCTGGAGGCCAAGGAGCGCGTATCCTCGCCCGGCAGTCGCCTCGTCAGGCGGTTGTGGAACTCGCCCAACTCGTCGATCCCGTCGAACGGGCGAAGGGATTTCTCTCTCTTGTTGACATCCTCCAAGCCGATGAATTCGAGGGCGTTGTCGCCGATTTTCGTGCCCTTGGCGTGACCGAGCAGCGGATGAGCGAATACGGAATACTCCTGCATGCGTGGGGCAAGGTTGATCCCGTCGGGGCTCTCGACTACGCCATGACCCATACCGGCACTTCTTTCGCAAAGGAGACGATCCTCGCCAGTTGGGCCGCTGAATCCCCTGAAGCCGCCCTCGAATTCGCCCGCAACAACCATGAGGGAGATGAGGCCAACCCGCTCCTTGTTGGCGTGATCCGCGGGGTCGCCCCCGGGGACTTGGGTCAGGCTACGGATTTACTCCAGGAACTTCCCTACAGTGACGAGCGCGGCAAGGCCCTGCGAAGCATGCTGCCCTTTGTGCTCGAGGCTGGAGTGGATGATGCAATCAGCTGGACGGGCCGCCTTGCCGATCCCCGGCTGCGAAGTGGAGCCATCACCTTTGTCCTCAGCGAAATCTCGAAAAGCGCACCCGGGCAGGCTGCCAGAATCATGGCCGGTCTCGAGGACCGTGAGGCGGCTGAGCGAGTTGCAGACGATATTGGAGGTTCTCTGGCACGAAGTAACCTCGACGAGGCCATTGCCTGGTCGGAAGCTCTGGAACCCGATATTCGCTCCGAGGCGGTGGAGGGAGTCATCAGCCTCTACGCCTCCCGGGACGCCAGAGCAGCCTCCCAGTGGCTCGAATCACTCTCGGGGGATACAAATCTGGATGCTGCCATTCGCCGCTTTGCATGGCACACTCAGGCGCGCGAACCCGAATTAGCTGCCAACTGGATCCACCGCATGACGGATGAGCGCCGTCGCAACGAAATGTATTCCAGCGTGCTCAACCGCTGGCTGCGTAACGACGCGGCAGCTGCCGAGAGGTGGATTGAAAATACCCCTGATCTCCCCGCAGGAGTCACCGCCCTGCCCGGACGCCTGCGCGATCGGCTGAACGATTCCGATAACGACCGCTAGGTTCCCCGGCGCGGAGAACCTCGTCACCAAGCCCCCCTTCCGGAATCCGACCAACTCTCTCGGTAATCCCCTGTGAACCGGCTCACTCTCCGCAGCAACCCGGTGCCCATCCAAAGAGAGACCTTATGAGCAGAATCCTCATCATCGGTGCAGGCGGCGTGGGCAGCGTGGCCGCTCATAAATGCGCACAGGAACCTGCCACCTTCTCAGAGGTCGCCCTTGCATCACGTACTCTTTCCAGGTGCGAAGCCGTGGCCGCCTCGGTCCGTCAGCGCACCGGCCGGAAGATCTCGACCTATCGGGTGAATGCCGACGACGTGAGCCAGACCGTCGCCCTGCTTCAGGATCTGCAACCCGACCTCCTCCTCAATCTCGCCCTTCCCTATCAGGACCTTTCCCTCATGGAGGCCTGCCTCGAAGCGGGTGTTCATTACCTCGACACCGCCAACTACGAATCCCCAGAGATCGCGCACTTCGAATACAAGCGGCAATGGGACTATCATGAGCGTTTCGAGGAGGCGGGTCTCTGCGCTCTTCTCGGTTCCGGCTTTGATCCCGGAGTCACGAACGTTTTTACCGCCTACGCCGCCAGGCACCATTTCGACGAGATCCGCGAACTCGACATCGTCGACATCAACGGGGGGCAGCACGGGCAGGCTTTCGCAACCAACTTCAATCCCGAGATCAATATTCGCGAAATCACCGCTCCCTGCCGTCACTGGGACTCGGGAGAGTTCGTGGAAACGCCCGCCATGTCAGAGCAACGGCGATTTGCCTGCCCCGGCGGCCTGGGCACCTTTGATATCTACCGGATGTATCACGAAGAGCTGGAGTCGCTCACCCGCCATTTCCCCACCATCCGACGTGCCCAGTTCTGGATGTCCTTCTCAGAGGAATATCTCATGCACCTCGAAATTCTCAAGAATGTCGGAATGACCTCCATCGAGCCCGTGAACTATCAGGGGACTGAGATCGTTCCCCTCCAGTTCCTCAAGTCCGTTCTCCCTGACCCGGGCAGCCTCGGGAGCTCGACTACGGGCCAGACCTGTATCGGCTGCATCGTCCGTGGAATCGCGGACGGGCGACCCTCGGTGGCCTACTTCCACAACATCTGCGATCATGCAGCGTGTTATTCCGAGGTAGGGGCTCAGGCCGTATCCTTCACTGCGGGCGTTCCCGCCATGATCGGAGCGAGGCTCATGCTGGAGCGTCAGTGGTTCCGCCCCGGCGTCTGGAACATGGAGCAATTCGACCCGGACCCCTTCATGCACTACATGAATATCTCCGGGCTTCCATGGACAGTCTCCCATGATGACCCGTTCGCGGGGTGAACAGCCCCGGGGGGATCGCATTCCCGCAGCCTCGTCCCGTCGCAATCGACAACCCGGACCAGAACACTTACACCCCGCGCCGTGGACCTTCCCTCTCCAGCCTATGTCATTGACCTGAGCATAGTGCGCCGCAATTGCGAGATTCTCGGCCGTGTCAAATCCGAGTCCGGTTGTCGAATCGTCCATGCGCTCAAGGCCTTTGCTCTTCCACAGGCTTTTCCCATTCTGCGCCAATACCTCGATGGCTGCTGTGCTTCCGGGCTCTGGGAGGCCCAGCTCGCCCACCAGCTCTTCGGACCGACAATCCTGACCTGCGGACCCGCCTACCGTGACACCGACCAGGACCTGTTCGAACTCAGCTCCCACCTCGACTTCAACTCCCTGAATCATTGGAGACACTGGCGCGACTACGCTCTCGCCCACCCCCGCTACCTGTCCGGCGACCTCCGCTTCGGGCTGCGCATCAACCCCCGGTGCTCAACAGGGGCAACCCGTCTCTACGATCCATGCTCGCCAGGATCCCGACTCGGCGTTCCTCCCGACCACCTCCCTCAATCCGACCTCACCGGAGTGAGTGGATTTCACTTCCACACCCTCTGCGAGCAGGGCAGCGATGCCCTTGCCGTGACGCTGGAAGCGGTCGACAGGCACTTCGGCTCTCTTCTGAGGTCCGAGCAGTTCCGCTGGCTCAACCTGGGGGGTGGACACTGGATCACCAACGAAAACTACGACCGGGATCTCCTCGTTCGTCTTATCGAACAGTGCCGGAAACGCTACCAACTTGACGAGATCTGGCTTGAACCGGGTGAGGCTGCCGTCTTTCAGGCCGGCGCTCTCCACGCCCGCGTTCTCGATCTCTTTCGAAACGGAGACACCCACGTAGCGATACTCGATGTTTCAGCCACCGCCCACATGCCCGACGTCCTCGAAATGCCCTACCGCCCAAAGGTCACCCTCGATCACCAGGCCGCGGGAAAGGAGGGCCCACACCGCTACCGCCTCGGGGGGATCACCTGCCTTGCTGGAGACGTGATCGGTGACTACGCATTTGACCGTCCTCTCGCGATCGGAGATGAGCTGGTCTTTCACGACATGGCTCACTACACGATGGTCAAGACCACATGTTTCAACGGCGTGCAGCATCCCGCCATCGTCCTCAGGGATGAATCAGGTGGTTGCAGCATCGTCCGTGAGTTCGACTATCAGGATTTCATAAGCCGCCTTACATGAGCATTCGCCCGCCCGCCGTTCCCTACATGGGATCCACGCCCGCAATCGCCTCCGGCTGCCCCGTTCTTGTCGGTGTTCCCTACGAGGGTACAGCCTGCTTCCGGAAGGGGACGGCAAGGGGGCCTGATGCGATGCGCGAAGTCTCGGAGGGAATAGAATCCTACTCGCCTCTTCTCGATCGCGACCTCCATTCGATCGTGTTCACTGATCTCGGCAATCTTGCTCTCCGGAGCGACGATCCCGAAGAGGTTTGCCAGCACGTGCGGGATACCTGCAGCCCGCTTTTTTCCCAGCGCGCAGTTCCCGTCCTGCTGGGAGGGGAACACTCCTTTACCCCGGGCGCGGTAAGTGCCGCACTCAATCACCATCCTGATCTCGCCGTTGTCCAGCTGGATGCCCACGCCGACCTCCGGGAGGAGTGGACTGGTAGCCGTTGGAGCCACGCCTGTGCGATGCGTCGTGTTCTCGACCTGCTTCCGCGGCAACGACTCCTCCAGTGCGGCATCCGCTCCGGCACATCCCGGGAATTCGCCGAACTCCGCGACTCGGGACTCCTCGTCCCCCCGGATGCCACCAGCCTCCTCCCGGCCCTGCGCTCTCTCGGCCGGGCTCCGCTGTACATCACCCTCGACCTCGATCTCTTTGATCCCGCTTTCCTGCCCGGAACGGGAACTCCCGAACCCGGCGGCATTGACTGGAGGACCTTCGAAAGCCTCCTGCAGGTCATTCCCTGGGAGCGCGTGGTGGCCTGCGATATTGTTGAACTTGCTCCCGATCTCGACCCGTCCGGCTGTTCCGCCCTCCTCACCGCAAAGGTCGTCCGGGAGATCCTGCTCTCCCTGGTGCAGACCGGATCCACCTTCCACGCGGAAGGTGAATAGTCTGCATTCATCGGCTTCCCTGGTTCACACGGGCCGTTCACTGCGTTATCGCCACCGCATTGGCAGCAGCATAGTTCCTCGCGTGCGTCAGGCTGATCTTCACCTGCTCGATTCCATGACCACTCGCAAACTCCCGGCCGCCCCCATGCAGCACCAATGCCGGCTCACCTGAGATCAGGCGCGTGATCTCCATGTCACGCCAGGACAACACATCGCCAATCCCCGTCCCAAAGGCCTTGCTCACCGCCTCCTTGGCCGCCCAGCGTGCCGCGAAGTGCACCGCCGGCCGCTTCTGTGCCACGCAGTAGGCACGTTCCTCTCCGGTGAAAACACGCTCCAGGAACCGCTCCCCGAACTCGTTCACCGCCTCCTCGATACGCTCCACCTCGATCACGTCGATACCGATGCCGAAGATTGTCATGACTCCCCGTTGTATCCAGCCATCGCCTCAACCATTTCGCGAACTGACTGCTCAAGACCCACCATGATCGCCCGCGAAACAATGCTGTGTCCGATATTGAGTTCCGCCAGATGAGGAACAGCGAGAATCCTCGAGACATTCCCGTAATTGATCCCGTGACCAGCGTTGACCTGAAGTCCCAGTTCGTGCCCCAGCCTCGCCGCATCTGCAAGGCGTTCGATCTCGGAGGCCTGCCCCCCTCCACTGAGATTGGCGAAACAGCCGGTATGAAGCTCAATCATGTCGGCATCCAGATCGGCAGAAGCCCGGACCTGCTCCTCCTCGGGATCAATAAACATACTGACCCTGCACCCGGCCTCCCTCAGGGTTGCCACCGTTGCGCGCAGACTTTCTCGCTGCCCTGCCACGTCAAGTCCACCCTCGGTCGTAATCTCCTGGCGATTTTCCGGCACGAGACACACAAAGTCGGGGGCGAGCCTGAGGGCGATGCCGACCATTTCTGCCGTGCTCGCCATTTCAAAATTAACAGGCAGCGCACACGCCTCCTTTACCGCCACGGCGTCCTGCTCCTGCACGTGTCGGCGGTCTCCCCGCACATGGAGGGCTGTCTCTTATACACATCTCCGAGCCCACGAGACCGTACTAG
>CAWWCX010000047.1:0-15911 GCA_963935445.1 uncultured Roseibacillus sp. | reverse complement strand
GGCGCGGGTGGCGCCACTTCGGCAGCGGCCAGTTGGGCGACATGGGTTGCCATACAGGAAACTTCCTCTTCCGTTGCTTGCAGTTGCAGAAACTGTGGGAAGCAGGATCCAAGGACGCCAAGGAATCACGCCTGATCAGGATCAGCGGAAAAGCCACCGGTGTAAATGTGGAAGGCTATCCAGGTGCATCGCGCGTCCAATTCGAGATGCCCGCCCGGGGGGACCTCCCACCGGTGAAACTGACGGTCTCCAGCGGTGAATCGATGCGACCGTCCAAGGACCTGTTGCATGGCCATGGCGTCGGGAGCTTCGGTGCTCTGCTGGTCGGTTCCAGAGGGAGTATCTACTCGTCCAATCCGTGGAATACGAGCTCGACGATTCTCAACAGGAAGAACGGGCTCAAGGAACCTCCCAGAACTCTTCCTCGGGGCATCGATCATCACCAAGAGTGGATCGACGCATGTAAGGGGAACGGTAAGACCTTCTCCTCTTTCGACATCGGCGGCCCCTTGACCGAGCTGGTTCAACTCGCCAACATCGGTGGCATCGTGGGGGAGCCGTTCCACTACGATCCTATTTCCGGGGAGATCACGGACCATGCCGTGGCCAGCGGCCTCTTGCACCGGCCCTATCGCAAGGGCTGGACTCTTTGAGCAGCTCATGCGGCGCCACTCTTCAATTCGTCAATCAAGAGGACTGCGACCCAAGGGGAATTCGTCCCCGCGGCTGCTACAATATGGCAGTTTTTTGATCTCTGCATGATTCTCCGTTTGCGGCGCACGTGAGGCGGCCCCCGCGCAATTCACCGGCATACGCTAGTCACCCACGCAGAGTTCCTCAATCGACACCGACTGGATTTCGTGTGGTTTGCACAATACCTAGCCTTCGTGGTTCAGGCTGCCCACTTGTCAGCAGTGATCTGAGAACTCAACGCCATCGACGCGGACCTTGTGCTGCTTCAGGGAGAGCCAGGGACCTAGTCGCCTCGGGGCAGATCATCAAGGCGATACCTGAGCAAGCCCTCGATGTCTAAGGCTGCAGGGCGTAGTTCAACAGGGCAACCAACACCAATCCCCGGAGTATCATCCCCTGAGGAACTGCTTGATCGGACCGGTCTGACCATGTCCGAAGCTCGTAAGCCCCGTATCAAGGGCTCCGTAGTGCTCAACAGGGTTGCCATACGCATTAAGCAGTGTCGTATACAGGTTTCCGAGGGTGCTGTGACCTGGCTGCCCGTAGTTGGGCAGTCGAATGTAGCGACGTCGGAGGTCAACGCGAGCGTTGTCACCAGAGAGGATAATAAAGGGATATTCCCAGCCATGGCTATGATGCGTCTCCCCTCCATCGGGAAAATAAAAGACCATCGTATTGTCGAACATTGTGCCATTACCCTCAGGAACACTCTTCAGTCGCCTGACGATGCGGTCGACAAGTGTCATGTGGTGCGTGCGTGCGAGCTCGCGAATAGTTTCCGCGTCGAGGCCGCCAATACTCTTGCCGTGACCGACATCATGCATGTTCACTTTTTCACCTTCGATGCCTGGAATGCCGGTATATCGGTGGCCCAGCTCATCGACGGTAAAGGCGACGACATTCGTAAGACCTGAAATCAGGGCCCCCAGCAGTACTTCGGTGTGGCCAATCTGCCGGTCAAACGTGTTTACTGCCGGATCCAGGTACTTGGAATCAAGCTGGGGAACATGCTTCCGGATCGTACTGGCCATCGCATCGATCTTCCGGTTGCGTTCACGTATGGCCTCTACGGAGTCCGCGTAGTTCTGTACCTTGGCCTTCTCAATTCCGGACAATGAGTCAGCAATACTGCCCTCGTTACCCGCAATGAAATCAAGCACCCTGCGGTCGAGTTGGTACTGGGTACGCGCCTTGGGATCATCGGAGACGGACTTGAAAAGCTCCTGCAAGGCCACCCGGGGCGAACCAAACGCATAATTGGGCTGTTGCGGTCCCCTTGCTGAAAACCCAGTAGCAACCCCATCGAGGCTGCCACGTGCATTACCTCCACCAAGCGGGAAGCAGGCCAGCTCAATGTGACCGGCGGGGGACGGAAACAACTTGGCCAACTCGAAATCGACCGTGGCCCACTTTATGGAGCTGGGACGTTCGTTCGCCTTGAATACACCAAGCGCCGAGCACCATGAGTGATGCCCTGTCGTGCACATCTTTCCGGAAACGCCCTGCAGGATGGTCAGGTTCTCGCGATGCTCTGCCAGTGGACCGAGCCACTTGGGCAAATCGTGACCATCAAGGTCCGCATCAATGGCCTCCTTACGCTTCTCACACTCCATCGCCTTCTTATCAAGACTCGGTGGAACACAGACGCGGGGCCACAGACCGTTGCCCCGGTGCATGAAGATAAATCGTGTCGGTGGCCTCGATGAAGCAGCTGCAAGCGAAGGCGCCTTCATGGCTGCCAGGGCCCCGGCACCCAATAAGGATTGTCTAAGAAAATCTCGGCGACTGTTCATGGTTCCTGCTTGTTGTGTTTACGATACCGGAAAGAGTCCGAAGTTAAAAGAGAGAGAATGACGGCTTTGAAACTTCCCTTGTTCTCAAGATAGGCCTGGTCGGCATCGATCAGAGTCCGGGAGTCCGAAAGCATCTCGTTGCGCCCCATGTAAAAGCGGAACGCATGACGAATGATGCTCTGGCGCACTCGATCGGATTTGGAAAGGCGATCTATCAGGTCAAAGGGGCCGGTCACCTTGCCATCAAGAACGGGATCGCCCGTGCCTGTGAGTTCACCAAGTGTGCTGACTGGCCTGGTCTTGTAGGTGGTGGCACCATTCTTCTTGCGGGGCCTGGCCAGCACATGCTCCTCATGCTCCAGCGGCTCCTGAAGGCGATAACGGCCAAAATCATCAAAAGCCTCGAATGGTAGACCAAGCGGATTCATCTGCCGGTGACACTTCATGCATTCAGCCTTCCGGGTAACGGCCTCAAGCCTTTCGCGAAATGTCCTGTGTGGGTCTTCCGGGACTTGAGCATCAACCGTGATTGGTACGTCCGGGACACGTCCGGATAGAAGTTTTTCCCGAATCCAGCGCCCTCTCTTGATCGGGTCGGTATGAAAATTGGAGGAATGGGCAATAAGCCACGCGGGATGCGTCAGTAGTCCCTTGCGATTTTTAATCGGAAATGGCTGTGCGACGGGGTAATCCCAGAATTCTACATCATCCAGTCCCTTGTAGTTTTTAGACTCTACTCCGCCGTAACGGAAGGGGTTCGGAGTCGGCGGAAGACTGTAGAAGACCGAGTGATTGTAGTAGTATCCGTGCGCAAAGGAAGGGGTGGTAAATGGAGTGCGCCCCTTGCCAATTGTTTCCCCCCAGAAGTACATGTGGCGCATGAATTCCCGTTTAGACTTTGCGCCTAAAACGCGAACGGATTTCTTGGTCTTCAGATATTCCTGGTTCTCCTCAATGACCTTCTCAGGATTGCTCTTCCAGTCCTTGTTCCTGAAGTAGTGGTATACCTCCGTCCATTCCTCGATGACTTTGCGGCCTGTCTCGTTGTCCTTGTCGTGATATACGAAAAACTCCCTGGTGCTCAGCAGTCGCCGGAAGACATCCTCGTCATGCTCAAGAAGCCTGTCGACAATACGGTCGGCCTCCTTCACGAGGAAACCAGGAGTTCCAGCTGTGCCCCGTGAAGGGTTCTGCCAATAGCCATCACTTCGTGGGACGTCCTTGAAGATTTTAATGGCATTGGGATACCCAAAGAACTCCCGGAAAAAGCGGACCTGTTTGGGGTGCGTGCTTTGATGCGTTCGCATGTTCTTGCCATTCAGGCTGGGATCGACTGGCCCGGCAAACCACTGATCATCCTCAAGCAATCTCGAAACTTCTCGCCGGAAATCTTCCTTGGAAGAAAGCCTTCCATCATCCGCAGCCTTCCGGAGCGCATCATCTGGACCCCGGTCTCCCAGCGCATAGGCGATAGCATTGGCCGCTTCCCGCGAGGTCAACTTCTGCCGGCCATCGTCATCTGGCTGACCGTCGCCAAACTCCATGCGATACAGGAATTCCGATTCCAGAAGCACGGCCGTCAACATCTGCTGCAACCCTGCGATATTGCCTCCATCTTCGATGGAAGAGCGAAGAAGAGACAGATATTTATCCATTTCACGATCCGTTGCTCCTCTTTGGAGGACAAGCTCGAACTGGTGCTCAATCGCCGCCGACATCTCCAATTTGGTCGGCATCTCCTCCTTGAGCACAATCGCCTCAAAGACCGGGTGGGTCTCCCTCGGGTACCATCGGTCCTGAGTGTTCAATGCTCCCAGCAACGATTCTTTCCGGGGTGTCTTGAGTTGTGCCGCAAAGATTTGTTTCCCGGCAATCCACTTGGCATTGCTGAGCATCAGAAGCAAGTGCCCCCCGTCAAGAGCGGTCACATCGTAGTCGCGCACTCCGGAATGATCGGGCAGGATGAAGGGATTGGTCACTCCGTGAAACTTGCGTGTCCTGAAGCCGGACCGTTCGCGCCCATCCATCCGGAACACATCCATGATCCGCTCGTGGAAGATCTGCGGACTCAGCAGCCACCTCCTTGCCGGGGACCAGGCCTTCTCCTGCACCTCGCCACTGAAGAGCTTGTCGTGGTCGACATAGTTTCCGTACCCCGGGTAACGCAGCTTCTCTTCGAGGCGGGAAGCGTTATGTTTGCCCAGTTCTTCGCTTGCCCACCCCATGAGGGACTCCCGGTCTTCATCGCTTGGCTGCTCCTTTTTCCGTGGTGGCATTTGCTTCAGGAACAGTTGTTCCTGAATGCGATTTAATAATTCCAGCCGTGCCTCCAGTGCCATGCCTGCCAGGTTGTCGAGGCGCACATCGCCTTTCTGCGAATCTTCTCCATGACAGTCCATGCAGTAGGTTTCCAGCAGGACCCTGGCCTTCGGGGAGTCCTCCTGAAGGCTGTCTGCTGCAGAAGCAGGGCCGCCCACCATGAACGAGGTCATGATGGCGAAACAGGAAACACGAAAATTCATTCTGATTGCTGTGATAATTGTGCCAGCTCAACGGCAATGTCCTTCAGGCTCTTGGGCCATTGCTCGAAGGTAATGCTCTTCGCCCCGGGAATTTCTGGAACAGTGATCCCCTCAACAAGAGATTGCGCTGGCTGGGCATACAGGAACTGTACCTCCGACTGACCATAAGTCCCGGGTAAACTCTTGGCATAGATTTCCAGCTCATCAGCATATTCCCCGGGATGTTCGCCGATGTTGCTTTCGGAAGGAACCCAGATGACGCCAGCCACGCCCATCGGGGTAAGGGGACTGACATTCCAGTTATACGCATAGGTTGGTATGGTATCCTGAGGCACGTCTTCTCCCTTTCCGGGCTCGGGAAACGCCGGAGCTTTTAGCGCAAAGCTAGCAGCATCAAGCCCCTGTCGATCTGACTCCTGGATGCCCCGGACAAATTTTTTGACCTCCGAGACATGTTGAGCTGCCGCTTTCCGCGCCACCGCGGAATTTGGATATTGAAGGAACAACTCGTTGAGGCGAGCCCGGAAGGCCTGACTATCCAGAGTCTTCACCCCCCGGAAGGAAGTCCACGACAAAGGAGACGCCAGCTGGCGATTACGTCCTCCGTGTCCGGATGACATCGTGATAAAGCCCTGCGGGATGCCGGGACGCTTGAGGGCCTTGGCAAACTCATAGGCAAACATGGTGACTCCACTTCCTTCCCTCGAGTAATCAGCTGCCAGCCAATGGGAACGGTATTTGCCGCTACCTGTCTCAAAACGGCGCTTTCTCGGGGTAGGAAAACTACTGGCCTTTGTCTTTCTGCAAAATTCCCTCACCAGAGGCATCGCTCCGGGTAGCTCGATCTCCTTGGCGCGTCTGTGATAAGGCCACTCGGAGGACAAAAGGGTGCTACCTGTCAGATACCATACATCTCCGATGAGAATGTTCCTGACCGTGCGTTGAAAGCCATGACTGGACTCGATCTCCAAGAGGATCGGTTCGGCCGAGGCCTTCCGAGGTGGAAAGGTCACGGCCCACTGCTCCAGGTCGTTGGGTGAGACTGTTCGAGCAACTCCATCCAGGCTGACGGTGACCTTCACGCCCTTGTTCGCGTGCCCCCAGATCTTGATCGGATGATTTCTCTGCAGAATGACTCCATCCCGGTAATACTCCGCCACCTGCAGAATGGGGTAGTCGGGGTCTGTCCAGCGCGCATACTTTGCCTTCTGGGCAGCCGCTTTTTCGAGGTCGTCCTCTTCAAAGATGAACTTACCGTCAATTGCGGCGAAGGGCGTCGCCGGCAAGCCTGCCTTGTTGTAGAGGTTCGAATTCTCGGGAACCGCGCTGTAGGCATATTGAACTCCAATGGGGGAGGGCACCTTCCCGGAGGTTACCTCCACGACATCTCCCGCAATCCTGGCATCTGCCGGGTGCCATTTCCGGTCCTTTCCACAAAGCCGGAAGTGATTAAGTGCGGCCTCCGGAGCCGGCCTTGCTGGCTCGATGTATTTACCTGGTTCACGGTAATCACGGCCTGATCCCTTACTCCCCACCATCAAGCCACCGAAAAGACTTCCCCGCTCGAACGAGACCACCACCTTGCCACCCTGGACTTCATATCCACTGTAGATCGGTCCCGTAAAGGCGACATCATTACCGTAATCCTTCGCGAGTGCCCACCGCGCCATGCGCATGCCCGGATGGAGCTTGTTGAAATAGTGAATTCCACCCGGATTAGCCGAATTCAGGTCTGACTGCACAACCATCCCTACATTATCCCGGTTGTTCATGAAGAAGAGGTGCTGCACCTGCCTGATATCCGCAAAACCAACATTTTCCGGGTCCGGAGAGCCATAACATTGCATCTGGGTGAAATAGAATGGCATTCCGGGCATTCCCCAGGCATCGCGCCAACCCTTGACGAGCGCTTCCATTCTCGACGCATAAATCCTGCCATCCCCGCTATTACTCGTACCCTGACACCAGATGGCACCACGAATCGCATAAGGAATCACCGGAGCGATCTTCCCATTGAAGAACTGTGAGGGCCCCCTCCACATGCCCGCAATTCCCGGCAGCTTGGGCCGACCAGGCACCTTCCCTCCTCGTTCCGCTGCGTCTCCAGCGATCTCCTGCCATGCCTTCAGGTCAGCGTAATACCGATCAAAGGCCCTGCGTCCTTGTTCGGTAAGAGGGTCTGCATCGTGAATAAGGTTTTTGTCATCACTAAGACCGGGGTGAGATTCAATCGCCTGTCGCTGGGTAAAGGCCTCAATCCTCGTGTTGCTATGAGCACTGAGAAGGATCCCAATGGGAACCTGCAACTCCCGGTAGAGCTCGTGGGCAAAAGACAGCGAGAGAGCGGAAAACCCTCCCGCCTCCTTCACCTTTTTCCACCCCTGCTCCGAAGTTGCTTTTTTCTGAGGATAGAGGGCAGAGACCGTATTGATATTGATCTCCCTGATTGGAACCTCCTTCTCGGCCCGGGAAAGGTCACTGGCAAGATCGCGACACATGCTTTTCCCGGCGGTCCAGACCATGTTCGACTGACCGGACGAGAACCACACCTCACCAACCAGCACTCCCTCGAGATCATGAGATTGCCCTCGGTTGTTCCGTACCCTGAAGACCCGCTCGGTGAGCGATGCTTCGAGGGGGTCCAACTTGAGCATCCAGTCCCCCTTGTCATCAGCCTTGGCAACCTTGACCTGCCCCGCGAACTCAACGGTCACTTCGCTTCCCGGGGCACCGGACCCCCAGACTGGCACCGCGCGTTCCCTCTGCAGGATCATGTTGTCGGTAAAAGGTGCTGCGAGCTGAAGCTCCTTTGCCCCGACCGAGGAACAGTCCAAGGCGAGAAATAGAATCGGGACGATCGTGGGTTTCATGTCTGTGAGGAGGTGTCCGGGGCGCTTGCTATGACGGATCTTCTGCTCTTACGGCGGGTTCACTATTTCTGCTTAAGGCCGAATAGCCAACCATCCCCGTGCAGGAACTAGGATCCGTAGAACGGGTTAGGCTGTGCAGGAAGCAGGGTAGGTGGTCAGGGCCGAGGGGCGATCTCTCCATATTTGAGCCTTGCATGGAGGAATTCGCTGCCAAGTCCATCGATTGTTCCTTCGAAGGTCACAGCCTCCCCCTTCGCGATCTCTCCTGCGCGCTTCTTTTGGTCACCCAAAAGTCGAATCACAACATCTGTTTTCGAATCACCGTCCATACTCACATGGAGCGCCACGTAGGAGGACGACGTTACCTCAACCAAAGTCCCAGACCAGCGCACCCGTTTGCCCAGTATGTTCTGTCGGAGCTCTTCTTGCTGCAATTCCGTGAGAGTATTGTCGGGGGTTCTCGCATTAGTCACGGCGTTCCATGTAATCGCAGTGATGGGTGAGGCTTTAGCTTCAGCCTCAGTCTCCTTGACGCTTTCTACAACCTGATCAACGGTCTCTCCAATCGTCCAGACTCCTAGAACAACGCAACCGCCAATTACAAGAGTGATAGCGAGGACTATTCCAAGGCAAACAAAGAGGAGCGTCCGGCATCCAGAATTGTTCGTCTGGACGATATTAATGTGTGCCTGTCCTAGGGGTGGTGGGTTTGGCGACATTCGCACGGTATTCAGTCACAGCCAGCCACTCGGTCAACCTTCAATGTCTAAGTGGCGGGGTGATGCGCAAGATGCATGATCCAGGGCGGATAAGGATCCTGTGCGAGTTCAAGGTCTGCACGCCGGACTGTCCCCATGCAGGGGGGATCTACTGCACCCTGAACCGGAAGAAGGTAGTGCCGTCTGCAGGTGCGAACTCAAGGCTGCAATCCTACCGCGGCGATATCTCCCACGGCATTTCGGCAGTAGATCGTGCCGTTGGCGATTACCGGACTGGTCCAGCATTTTCCCTTAAGAATCTCCTGCTGCAGCACAGGCGTGAAACGCTTGGGCGAAGCTTGGAAGATCGTCAGTTTCCCGAGATCAAAAACGACCACATGGGGCCCTGCCCCAATAAGTCCGCCACTGCCATAGCCTTCCTCGCTCCAAATGGTCTCGCCGGTTTCCACATCGGTGCAGGTCAGTTCGGTGGGTCGATGAGTAGTGCCGTGCAAGGAATAGAGGTGGCCATCGATCAAGACCCCGGGATTGAAGTACCACTTCAAATCTCTCTGATGCCAGACGTCCTCGGGACTATTGCCGTTCCCTTTCGGCCGAATCCGTTTTGTTCCCGCACTGGATGAAACGACGATGTCATCGCCCACCGGCACCGGGTCGGCAGCGTTCACATCGCGACTCGATTTCCAGGCATACTCCCAGTATTTGCTGCCATCCCGAGGATCGACCGCCATCAACGACCTGGCAGAGAACAGCAGGTGACGGTCTTTCGAATGAGGAACAATGGTGGCATAGCCGGAGCTTCCCGGATCGTTCAGCCAGAGGGTCTTGCCTGTGCTGCGATCCAGAGCGATTCCCTCGCGACCGACATTCAGGATGACCTTGTCGCCCTCGATGAATGGTGAGCAGGCAAAACTCCACTCGGGCAGCTTCAATTTGTGATCTCTGATCAAATCTCGTGACCAGGCTACTTTGCCGGTTTCCAGGTCAAGGCGGAAGGCATGACCTTTTTTGGAGAGAGTGTAGACTGAACCTTGGTGAGCCGTTGGAGTTCCTCCCGGGCCGCCTTCATAGTAACGAGGATCCAACTTGCAGTTGTAACGATGCTGCCACAGCACTTTCCCGGTGCTCGCATCCAGACACCACACGGTGTCGCGGTCTTCCTGGTTACCCATCGTGAAGACTCGATCACCAACCACCGAGAAAGACGAAAATCCGAAGCCCACGTTGGCACGCCATTTGATCGGCAGAGTATCGGGGAGCTTCGCAGGCAGGGTTTCCTTGGAGATTCCATCGAAACGTGGCCCCCGCCAGTTTGGCCAGTCTTCGCCTTTTGCTGGGAGGCCGAGGACTGCCGGCACCAGAGAGAAGATGATCGCTCTCATTGCTAAGTCATTGCTGTTTCGGACTCGTTTATCCAGCCGTTTCCTCTCTTGGGTCTGCTCACATGGAACCGAGCTTGGGAATGACCTCATTCCCCGAGCTGATAGCGAAGCCAGGAATCACAGCGCCTTCAGGAATCTTCGCTCCGCGCATTCCTGGAGGGCCACCAGACACATCCGCTACCTGCTCTCCACCGCCTCCGCGATAGGCGCGAGCTTGAGCTCAAACCTGGAGAGAGGTTTGTCGCTGGCTCGGTCAAGCGTGGGAGAATAGTCGTCGACCCGCACGGTCTCTCCGTCGGGCAGGAACTGCATGAGTCGCAGGTAGCCGCTGCCGCCATTGGGAGCCTGCTGGTAGTCGCAGAGCATCTGATGCACTTGCGTGCCACCATCCGTCTTGTCGGTCCGCAAGGCCGAGAAGCAAACATGTCCACTGACGACCATCGCGAAGTTGGGATGCTTCCTGACGAGCTTCTGCCATAGTTCCTCGCCGTCGTGAAACCCGTCAGGATGACGAGCGACACCGTAGTTGTGTGGAGCGGCGCCCTGCGGGCGTCCGCCGTTGCGATTGAAGCGCACGTTTCCCTTGCTAGCCATGTAGGCGTGCGTCACGAGGAAGACGCTGTGGTCGGGGTGCTTCGCGACGATTTCTCCCGCCCAGCGGACGACATCGTTGCGAGGTCCAAACTCGAGGGCCATTACAAGCCACTTGCGTCCGCCCGCTTCGATGAGGCGGTAGTAGTTGTCGAGTTTCTCCGGTTCCTTGTCGTAAACACCGCCGAACGTCGGCTCCTTCTCAGCCCCGGCCACCGGGAAGTATTTGCTCAGCAGTGTCTCGCGTGTGGAGGCATTCCCGCCAGGGCCCAGGTCGTGATTGCCGAGGCACATGACGGTGGGCACACGGCCATTGAGCACGGCCATGGCTCCGGCTGCGATCTTCCACTCCTGATCGTTGTTGTTCTGTACGATATCGCCGACGTGTAGCACGCACTTGATGTTGTAGTGCTTAGCGTTCTCCGCGATCCAGTCCGTCTGCTCGAGGAAGGTCTTCTGATGCTTCCAGGCATAGAGCTGGGTATCGGGTAAGACCACCATCGCATACCCACCCTTGACCGCCTTCGGAGCATTCTTGCCGGGTTCGGCGGAGGAGAAGGCCGGAAAACAGATCAGCAGGATAACAAGAGTAGTGGTGAGATGAGCAGGCAGCATGGGTCGGATTGTTTTGTTGGAGGCGTGTGGCGTGAGGCTACAAGCTGTCTGATCGACCCTACCGGTCACGTTTTGACCGTCAATGGCCGAACCCATAAGGATCGGTCGCTCTTGCTCTCAAAATCCCACCGGCTACGGTCTGGTTTGCATCAGGACGTTACTGGCTGGATGCCGGCGCTCCTCTGGTTTCTTCAAGCGGTTGACCTTGCCACCCGATGCCGGGGCGGAAATCGACCTTTTGACCCTCCCGCAGAAGCTGATATAGTCACCGAACCCCCAACCCCCTCAGAAACGTGTTCTTCAATACTGATTTCCGGCTGGCGGCCGCGATAAGTGCGTCTGCCCTCTCTATCTTGCTGCTCCTTCCGGCCAACTCGTCCGCCGAGGTTCTCATTACGGAGTTCATGGCGGATAACGACAGCGTCATTGATGATGAAGACGGCGATTCCTCTGATTGGATCGAACTCTACAACACCGGGCCCGGCTCGGTGAATCTCGAGGGCTATTGCCTGACCGACGACTCTGCCAATCTTGCCAAGTGGCGGATTCCCGCAGTCACAATTGCGGCGGAGGATTTTCTTCTCGTCTTTGCCTCGGAGAAGGACCGGAGTGATCCGAATGCAGAGCTCCACACCAACTTCCGTCTTTCCGGGAGTGGCGAGTACCTCGCATTGGTCGCTCCGGATGGCACCACCGTGCTATCGGATTTCGCTCCCGTCTATCCCGAGCAATTCGAGGATGTTTCCTACGGCCTGGAACAGACGGGAAATACAACGCAGGTCAACTTCCTGCCGTCGAGCGCCTCCTGCCGCCGCATCATTCCCACTTCGAGCCTCGGGTTGACGTGGACCGAGCAGGGATTCAACGATGCCTCGTGGCCCGTGGCTACGACGGGTATCGGTTACGAGAATGGCAACGGATATCAGGCGCTGTTCGGAACGAACGGCGACGTCGGGGACCAAATGTCGGGGACGAATACGAGTGCCTACATCCGGATTCCCTTCGATGTTGATGATCCTGGCGGACTGACCTCCCTGACGCTGGATATGAAGTATGATGATGGCTTCATCGCCTATCTGAACGGCGTCCGGGTGGCGTCCCAGAACGGACCTCAGAGCGCGGACTGGAATACTGCAGCATCCGGAAGCAATGATGACAATGCAGCCGTGCTCTTCGAGGGGTTTGATATCATCGCCCACGCCGGGCGATTGCAGCAGGGGGCGAACCTGCTTGCCATCCACGGACTGAATGTCGGCACAGGCAGCTCCGACTTCCTGATTCTGCCCGAGATCAATGGCGTGAGGATCTCGGACCCGAGTGTTGGCGGTGCGGGCTACCTTGACGATGCAACGCCTGGCACGTTCAACGGGCCGACGTTTGCCGGTTTCGTTTCGGACACGACCTTCAGTGTTGACCGTGGGTTCTACAGTCGACCAATCAGCGTCGAGATCACCAGCGAGACCGAGGGTGCGACCATCCGTTGGACCACGGACGGGTCGAATCCGACGGCCAGCAGGGGAAACGTCTACAATGGGCCGATCGAGATCAGCCAGACTACTGTCTTGCGTGCCGCGGCTTTCAAGCCCGGTCTGGTGGCGACCAACATCGACACGCAGACCTACCTTTTTCTCGATGATGTCATCCGGCAGTCGCGGGGCGGGCAGGCCCCTCCGGGATGGCCTTCCGGAAGTGTCAATGGCCAGCAGCTGAACTACGGAATGGATCCTGACATTGTCGGCGGGCGACACAGCGAAGCGCAGGTGATCGAGGCCCTGGAAGCAATTCCCTCCATTTCGATGGTCACTCCACTGGAGAATCTCTTCAATTCGCAGACTGGAATCTATGTCAACGCGGGCGGCAGTGGACGGAACTGGGAACGCCCGGCCTCGTTCGAGTTGCTGAATCGGGATGGGTCGCCGGGGTTCCAGGTCGACGGGGGCGTGCGGATCCGGGGCGGCTTCAGCCGGTCCGGCAGCAACCCGAAACACGCCTTCCGCCTCTTTTTCCGCCGCGAGTATGGGGAGGGCAAACTCCGCTTTCCGCTGTTCGGTGACGAAGGTGTGGACGCGTTCGACAACATCGATCTCCGGACGAGCCAGAATTACTCCTGGGCCTTTCAGAACGACAGCCGCAACAACTTCCTGCGTGATGTCTGGGGGCGGGACACCCAGCGCGACATGGGGCAGCCATACACCCGCAGCCGCTTCTACCACCTCTACATCAACGGCGTCTACTGGGGGCTTTTCCAAACCCAGGAACGGGCCGAGGCCTCATTTGCCGAATCCTACTTCGGCGGAGACAAGGAAGACTACGATGTCATCACGAAATACGGGGGGACTACCGATGGCAATCGGGACGCGTTCAATCGCCTCTACGACGCCGGGCAGGCCGGATTCGCCTCGAACACGAACTACTATCGCGCGCAGGGAATGAATCCCGACCGGAGCACGAATCCGAGCTTCGAGAGGCTCCTCGATGTCGACAACGTGATCGACTACATGATCATCACCTACTATTCGGGCGATCGCGATGGGCCAGGATCCCGGTTCACCGGGCCGAACCCCAACAATTTTTTCTCGATCTACAACCGGGTGGATCCGGATGGGTTCAAGACGTTCGAGCATGACTCCGAGCATTCGCTGGGAACGGGTGATAATAACATGACATTCCCGTTTACGCGCAGTACGTCGCGAGCGCAATTCAACCCACATACCCTGCACGAACAGTTGGTCGCGAATTCCGACTACCGGCAGCGCTTCGCGGACCGCGTGCAGAAGCACCTGTTCAACGGCGGCGCGCTCGACACGTCGGTTGCGGTGGCGCGCCTCGACGCGCGTGCGCAGGAGATAGAGACCGCCATCATCGCCGAGTCCGCCCGCTGGGGCGATTCGAAGCGGAGCAACCCTTACACCGACGCCGACTGGCGGAATGCGCGCGATCAAACCCGGAGCTGGATCCAGGGCCGGATCCCCACGCTGATCGGGCAACTGCGCGCCCGCGGATGGTATCCTGACATCGATGCGCCGACCTTCGCGCCTGCGGGCGGGACGATCTCGAGTGCCGCCAACCTGTTCTTTCAGGGAGGTGATGGACAGATCTGGTATACGACCGACGGAAGCGACCCCCGCGCTCCCGGGGGAGCTGTCGCGGGCTCGGCCCGGCAGGCACAGCCGTCCGGAATCACCAGCACGGTCTTCCTTGACGAAGGAGCCGAGGTGCGGGCGTTCGTTCCGTCGAACGATTCGCTGGGGACGAGCTGGCGCGGAGCCGGCTTCGACGACTCCGGCTGGCTGCAGGGTGAAACCGGCATCGGTTACGATGAGAATAACGACTACAACTCACACATTGATCTCGACGTCGATGCGCAGATGAATGGGGAGAACACCAGTATCTACCTCCGCATTCCCTTCCAGGTCGCTGACCTGGGCAATGTCACCGGATTGGTTTTGAGGATGAAATATGACGATGGTTTCGTCGCCTACCTCAACGGTAGCCGGGTGGCCTCCGCCAACGCCCCCGGGGCGCTCTCCTGGAATTCCGCCTCCACGAGCCTGCACGACGACAGCGCTGCGGTCACCTATGTCTCTTTTGTCATCGACGAGCACCTGGACAAGCTCCAGGTCGGCAACAATCTGCTGACGATCCACGGGTTGAACGACAACCTTGGAAGCTCCGACATGCTCATCAGTCCGCGCCTCGAAGGAACTCGCGTATCAGGTGGGACCCCCGTCAACCTGGAGCCGGGAATTGTGCGGGTGCAGAGCCGGTCGCGCGACGGGGGCGAGTGGTCGGCATTGTCCGAGGCCACCTACCTCGTCGATGTCGAGCCCGCGAGTGCCGACAACCTTGTAATTACGAAGATCATGTTCAACCCGGCTGCGCCGAACGAGGCCGAAGAGGCAGCGGGCTTCGACCGGCGAGGCGACTTCGAGTACTTCGAGGTGTTCAACAAAGGGGGGACGACGATCCTTCTCGGCGGGGTGCATTTTGAAGCGGGCATCCAATTCACTTTTCCCTTCGGGACGGTGCTGGATCCGGGCGAGCGGCTCGTGGTGGTGAGCAACATGGCCGCTTTCGAAATGCGTTATGGCGCTGGCCTTCCCATCGCGGGAGAGTTCGAGAACAACAGCAACCTTGACGACGGCGGCGAGCGGCTTCACTTGGTCGACGCCAGCGACCAGACGATCGCTGAATTCACCTACGATGATGATGAGACAATGGGCTGGCCCTCGGGCCCGGATGGCGAGGGTTACGCGCTCGTGATGCGAAACCCCGAGTCCGGAGGTGATCCAGATCTCGCGGGGAGCTGGCGTTCAAGCGGCCAACCGGGCGGAGCTCCCGGGTTAGACGATCGTGTCACCCTCGTTTCGTGGAAGGCGGCCAATTTCGATGCTGCACAGCTGGCGGATCCTGCTGTCTCGGGTGACCAAGCCGACCCCGATCTTGACGGTCTGACCAACTTCGTCGAGTTCATGCTCGCCGGAGACCCCCTTGTTGCTGACCGGCACCGCGGTCTCGACGTGAGATTGGTTGAGGCGGACGGAAAAGACTACGTTGCGATCGTGTTCAGGCGGTGGCTGGCGGCGGAAGAGCTCACCACGAATGTGCAGTCCTCGGCCGACGGAATGATCTGGATGGATGCGGCTTTTGCCATCGAGAGCATTTCCCCGGGTGGTGACGGGACGCAGACAGAAGTTTGGCGGAGCACGGATCCAGTAACTTCCGC
>CAWWCX010000046.1:0-15931 GCA_963935445.1 uncultured Roseibacillus sp. | reverse complement strand
TCTAGTACGGTCTCGTGGGCTCGGAGATGTGTATAAGAGACAGTTCCTCCCCTTCCTCATCAGCGACATTCTCGGATGCCCTTTCAGGGCCTGGCACTGGCTTGCCGGGCTTTGGACGCGGATCGATTCCGGCAGTGTCCTGATCCTGTTCGCAACCAGCCAGAACCAACATCACCATGAGGGGAAGATGGCTGTTCATAGTCCTTCCTAGTCTCTTGCCGCCCTCCCTTCAAGTAACCATTGCAAGCGGAGCCCAATCCGATGGCTCAAGCCGCATGGAAAGGGCCAACCCATGGGCCCCCATCCCGAATCGAGTGCCGAACGGCATCGGGATGGGCAGATCCCGCTCCGGAGCTTCTTCTTCCGGAACGGGTATGATAGGAGTGGCATTGCAATGAAACGTTCACTGTTCTTGGCAGTTCCCCTGCTCACTACTGTCTGCCCGGTCAACGCGGCGACCCTGGATGATCTGACCTGGGTCACCGCCGGAGGCGGGGTGACCATCACCGACTGCGAAGAGGCGGCTTCCGGGGAGCTGGTCATCCCTGATACGATCGAAGGTCTTCCAGTCACCGCGATCGGAGCTCTCGCCTTTCGAGGCTGCAATATTCTTTCGTCCATCGACCTGCCCGACACGGTGACGAGTATCGGGGCGAGGGCTTTTCAGTTCTGTGACAGCCTGACCAGCATGACTCTTCCCCCGACCCTCTCCCAGATACCGGATTATGCCTTTTACGAGTGCACCCGCCTCCAAACCGTGGCGATCCCCGAAAGTGTCACCACCATCGGAGAACGGTCCTTCCAGGGCTGCTCTGCTTTGGCCGAAATAGGAATCCCCGACGGCGTGGAAGTCATTCAGCCTCGGGCTTTCTACCGGTGTACGGGGCTGTCCGCAATCAGCCTTCCGAACAGCCTCACATCCCTGGGGAGCCGGGTTTTCGAGGAGTGTGTGGAGCTGGATTCCATCGTGATCCCTGAAAACATCACCATTCTTCCGGCATATTGCTTCTACCGTTGTGAAGACCTCGAAAGTGTCATCCTTCCTGATGGATTGGAAGCTATTGAGGAGAGGGCTTTTCAATACTGCGAAAGACTTCCTTCCATCGCTATCCCGGATGGAGTTGCCCGTATCGGAGCCTATGCGTTCCAGAGTTGCGAAAGAATCCTGGAGATAACCATTCCCGGGAGTGTCACCTCCATCGGAACGCGGGCCTTCCAGTATTGTGAGCGACTTCCTGCGATCGTTCTTCCAGAGAGTCTCGACAGCATCCCCACCTATGCCTTCTACGGCTGTATTCGCCTCTCAAGCATTACCCTTCGGGGAACCGCTCCATCAGTCGGGGAGGCCGCCTTTGCTCAGGTTCCGGGCGGTGGGAGCGCTTATGTCTTCGAACAGTTTGTATCTTCCTATGGAGGAGCAGGCAGTTCGTGGCAAGGATTCACCGTTCAGGCTCTTTCCGGCTTTCAGACCATCGCGGCCTCGATCCTGCTCGGCGAAGGGGAGGTGGCGGGAACGGGTTCTTACGAAGCGGGGACGACAGTGACTCTTACGGCCCTCCCGGCCCCGGGGTATGCCTTCCTGCACTGGTCAGGCGGAGTGTCAGGCAGCTCCAATCCAATAAGCCTCCGCTTGGAAGAGGATGTCGAGGTGAACGCCGTCTTTGTGCCCCAGGCAAGCTATGAAGCCATTTACAATGCGGGCAGGGAAGCGGTCACGAGCGACCCCGCGAGCCACGGGCTGGTGCCCCGGGACCTATATGACGCGGTGGTGCTCGAAAGGGATGAGCGTTTCACGGAGGACCAGATTCGCGCCATGTCGCTCAGCCACACGGTGGGTTTGAATCCCGCTGGAAATATGGAGCTCAAATTCAATCTTTTCCGCTCCATCGACCTGAAAACCTTCGCTCCCTTTCTTGTGACCACTGAATCGGTCTCCGTTGAGGATGGGCGCCTTTGCCTCGAATTTACACCTGAAGCGGAAGTCGCCTTTTTCCGCTTCAGCGTGGAATAGCCGAGTGACATTCCGATCCCCCTGGTCCTCTGAGCATGTCCTGGCAATGAGGAAGAACCGACCGTGAATCATGGCGAGAGAGGTGGCCCTTGTCGCGGATGGTCCCATTCCTCAATCCCCGCGTCAAAAGGCACCCGGAGTCTGTCAGCCGGTCCTTTCCTCGTTCGGACTAGGGGCAGGATTAGCTCAGAAACAGTGAAATCAGCAGTCAGGAGGGCAAGGTGCCCCGGCAAAACACTTATCCCGGTCGAATCGGGCTTGCTCCCCGGTGAGCGGGGCCCCTCCACTCCCGCCCTCACCCGGCTCAGATCGTGGTGCTTTTCCAGACGCAGACGGGATGTTAGGACCCGGCCGATGAAGATCCTTCTGATTCTGGTGTTCCTGCTCGGGCCGGCAGGCTGGCCCAATCTCATCGCGCAGCCCTCCAGTCCAAAGCAGGGAGTGGAAGGCATTTACCGGAGAAACCTGACGTTTGTGGGCCCCATTACCGGCGATGAGATCGTTTACACCCTCTATCTTTTTCCCGGGCACAGGAAGGAGCAGGGGCCCTTCCCTGTGATTATCTTCCTGCACGGGGCTGGCGGAGGCAACGCCTCTCTGGATGTGGTAAAGAGCTACGAAGCTGCCCGGAAGGCCAACATTATTAGTGATCACGCCATCATTTTTCCGGAAAAATATCCCGGGACCGTCTGGAGAAACGGGAACAAGGGCAAGAAACCGGAAACAAACGTACTGAAGGAACTCCTCCCCCACCTTGAAAAGAAATACGCCCTCGCTCGTGAGCGCAGACAACGTACGATCATGGGTTTTTCAATGGGCGCTGCGGGCTCCCTTTACTGGGGGGCAAGGTATCTGGATGTGTTTTCAACCGCAGTGGCGCTCGATGCTGGCGGCGGGACAAGTTCAGACGATGAGTCTGCAAGAAACCATGTGCCGGATTATCTGAACAAAACGGATGAAATCCGGGAACACCTTGAGATTCGTCTAGTCCAAGGCGCTCTGAATACGAGGAGCTTCCGGCATTCTCTTGACCAGTTGAAAATCCCCTACGATTTCGAACAATTACCAGGGGACATTGCTGCCTACCCTCCCTCGTCGCCCTGCCGGAACAGGAGAACGCCCTCGCGGAAAATGCTGCACAATCCATCTTGCCTGATTACCGGAGAGTGGGGACGGCGAACCTGGGCATTCATCGAAAAAAATACGCCTCCGGGGCGCCCGCTTAAGGACTGAGCGTGGCAACCCGAGCCAACCGGCAGAGGCCGCTCGTCAGTTCACCCGCTTACGCCAAGCGGGCAGATCGTTCCTGAAAAGTTCCTCCGCATAGGGGCCGATCCACGAGTAGCCCGTTCGTCGCTCGTAGGAGATCTCGGACAGCGACTGTCGGGGAACTCCATCGCGACTGCAGAAAATGGGCTGATTCGTCCTGATGTCGTAAAAACGCGCCCAGAGAGACCCTGCTCCCAAATCTTCGACGACATGGTAATCAAACCCCCTCGCTTTTGAGTCATCCTCCCGGCGGACGAGCCGGATGCCCTCCAGCCTGGCCGTGTCAAACCATGACACGGCGCCTTCAACAGCGGTGACCACTTCCTCGGAAGGCTTCTCGATACCCATGAGGAAGCGGACGATTCCCACGGATTCCAATCCACTGAGCGACGCCAGTTCGTAGGACCGCGCCTTCCGTGGCGCGAGGGTGTGCGCATCGTGCTGCGCGCACCAGGCCGTCAATTTCCCGGCCACCCTGATCTGACACTTCAGAATACACGTGATGCCCCGTTCCATCGCCGTTCCGCACTGCCGCTGCAGGCCCGGAGGGACAAAATCATACGGAGCGTTTCCGCCCCCGATGTCCCTCAGGAGAGTCATTACGCCAATCATGGCATTGTCGTTAAAGGTGACGTGACATTGATAACCCCGCGGCTGGGGAAATCGTTGAGGCCATCCACCGTTTTGATACTGGCCGCCCAGGAGGTAGCGAATTCCGCGCAGGGCCGAGTCCCTGTAGCGGTCGTCCCTTGTCTTTGCGTAGGCCCGGGCAAGGATACGAATTTCGGTATGGGTTGCCCCATTGTCCACTGTCGCGTCGTTGCGGGAGGCATCTCCGCTGAGTTGAAGCCGCTGAGAGTTCGTGAAGACGCGCTTCCGCTCGTAATTCTTCGGCCATCCTCCGCTCTCTCGCTGATGGAGCAGGATCGCCTCTGCCTCCTGCTTCAAAGTGAACGGTAAGAGCCGGGGCGCCTGAATGAACACATGCCCGTCTTTCGACCATTCAAGCGGAGTATTGGTGGGATGCGCCATCACTGGCCCATTTCGCTCTCCCGCGCCGACCAGTTGCGCTCCCGCAATGAGCATGAGAATGAAGCCAGCCTGTGAGCTCATCATCTCTTTGGTAGCAGGAACAGACCAGCGCGTCGAGAGCACCCTCTCTTCCAGAGCTTTCTTCTTCAGTACCCACCCACCCACGCGTTCCCGGAAACAGTTACAGCGGGGACCATGCCATAAAGTTGAAAATCCGGCCTTTTGCCCACGGTTGTGGCAATAATGAACCACACCAAGAAATTTGCCCGTCCATTGTCCTCCTTCGTCCACGCGTGTCTCTTGCTCGGCAGCATCACCCTTCTACCAGAAGGGATCGCGGCGGAACCCCAGGCGGACCCGTCCGACATTGAACTTCTCGACTTCGAAGTCTGGCAACGGGAACGTGGTTACTGGTTCGGGGAATACACTCTCCTGAATGCCACCGGCAACTCGAACTATGCGGCTTCCGATACTCCCACCGGCGGACAGTACAATTACCGGAAGTACTATGGATTCATCAATCTGCAGGTCAAGGGGAGTGAGCTCAAGCAGCGGAACATCTTCCTCCGCCCTGCCCTCGATCTTGCCGCCAAGGACCTCAATGCGGATGGGACAGTATCGATCAATGAACTCGACCGGTTTGGCTTCACTTCGCCTTTCGATTACGAGATAGACCTCGCAACAAAGATTGCAATCCCGATGCAGGATGGCGCCAACGCGGGGCTTCAATCGTTCAATTATACCGAGGCGACGGAAAAGACCTTTACCGCCAACCAGACAGCCACTGACCTGTCCGGAAACCTGAACGGGTCGTATTTCGGCATTCCGACGACGACGACCATAATCGGGGACGACACGGTCCTCTACAGAGTTGGCGCCGGGACGGTTTACCAGAACCAGTTAACGACCCTGCCGGGCAACGGAACCAGGGTGCGCACCGCTCAGGGCTTCTACAACGGAGTGCCGACTTATGCGAGCTACTACCGTGAAACCAGATTTGAAGATGATGTGAACGAATACGGTATCGTGACGAAGTCCGCCCGGGAGAAATTCCTCGAAAAGCTCGCCGAGTTCCGCGCTCTCTACAATGTGCCCGAGACCAACCAAACCCAGGATGTGGAGACGTTCTTCACGACCGGGCTGGAGGAACCCGAGCCCCTGCCCCCGGTTACCGCCCTGGGCGACTGGAGGAACCAGCGGTTCACCGCTGACGAGCTGCTGGATGCGGGGATCTCAGGTAATTCCGCAGATCCGGACGGGGACGGAATGGACAATCTTCTCGAGTATGCGCTTGTGGGTGATCCCATAAATCCGGATGTCCGGCTTCTTCCAGAACTGGTGACCGTCACAGACCTCGGCGGAGTAGAATACCTCGGTTTGCGCTACCGCACACGTATCGGAGCAGACGACATCACTTATAGCCTACAGTCCTCCGTGGACCTTGCGACCTGGCTGCCCGTGAATGATTCCGTTTCGGTCGAGTCCTCCGACAACGGGGATGGGTCCCAAACTGTGACCATGCGCCTGGACCAGGGCATCAACGAGGACGATCGCCGCTTCCTGCGCCTGCAGGTAAGCACCAACTAGGCCGGGGCTCCCTGACAATGCAATGGGGGCCGGGCTCACCGGTCCCCATATTGCTGTAGAAGCATCTGGAGATGTTTGATCCGCTCCTTCGTAAGCTGGGTCTTCCGGCCGTTATACAGGAGGGGCGCAGCCGATCCGCCCCGCATGGCGTCGGCATAAAGAGCGGCTTCCGCATCCCGGAAACCGATCCACGCCCGCTGCGCCTTCCGCAGCAACGCACCCGCCTTTTCGTCAGGCAGCCTCTTGAGCACCTTCTGATACAGTGCGTTTAACTGCACATCCGCCATTTCGAGGTCTTTCCGGCTCTGGGCGTTCATCTCCTGCTGAGATTGCCCCTGGAGTGGGCCCGAAATAAGGACGGAGCATGCCCCGAGGACCGCCAGCACTAACGTTCTCATTAGCAAAAGTGTGCGTCCTCTCCTCCGGGTGTCAACCTAGGCCGGCTCATTACTCAGGCTATTCAGGGGCGCCCCCAGGATTCATTCTCGTGCGAAAATTGTTGGTAGTAGGCTCCAAATATGCTTTTTGGAGGGGCTATGAAGAAAATTCTGATCCTGATCGGCGCCGCTGCAATGAGCACCTTTTCGTTGACCTCCTGCGCCACCTCCAAGGCCAAGTGCTGCGGATCTGATGGGTCCTGCTGCGCTGGCGCCGTCGAGCACAGCCACAAGTAATTACCACTTGAGAACGCCCCGGAGCTCCTTGGCACCGGGACGCTACAGGAAACTATCACAAAGCGACCTGCTCTGCCCGGCATAACGGGTGTGCAGGTCGTTTTTTTATCACCCTAAAAGCATGCGGGATGAGTTGGCATGCGCGCCGAACCGGGCGCTTGTTCTGCCAGTGGCCGAACGGTCACCGCGGCCCCTTGCTGTGGAGTCACGGAACATTCTCCACAAGGCCTGTCACCTGAACAGTTTCCTCCCCAAAGACCTGTTGAGGAATATCGAGGGCAACCTCCTCCTGAAGGACTCCATCACTGTCGTAGGAGCGGATTGCGCACTCGTGCAGAACACCCTTGGCAGCACTGCCTTCCGCCCTTCCCAAGCGGAGAAACACCCGTGCCTGACTTGAAGAGGTTGGCTCCAGGCGCCCAAGAAGGCCCGTCAGGTCGATGCCAACCTCAAGAGGGGTCGCGTCACCCGGCCCTGCGAGAGGAACATTCCCCGCATTCGCCCTCCCAAAGAGAGGCCATCCGTTGAAAGCCTCCGGAGAGAATTCCGCCGTCGCCTCCTCGGCGTCCGGATCCCCCGCGACACCAATCGTCAACCGAAGGTCGGATCGGTTGCTGAAGGCCAGCTTGAGCCTTGTCGTCCGGCGAGGGCGGTGCCTCTGCACCTCGGTCCTTCCCAGGTAGTTTCCTCGTTTCCAGGTGTCATCGATCATTGCCGAATAAAGCAGATAGATCTTCCCATCACCGGACCACCTTGGTCCCCAGGAGTTCACCACGATGTAGGCACCCCGTTCCCAGTCCGCCAACGAGACGCGCCCATCCCCGTTAAGGTCCCGGTCATTAGTGATCATTCCATCCCCATTCACGTCATATCCAACCTGATCGTCATACCCGACGCAGGTGATCCCATGTCCATACCCCGAGGGCCCCCACCGGGTCCAGAGGTCATCACCAGCCGCATACTCGCCCTCTGGGATGGTGACGGTAACCTTCTCCATTTCCCCCATTCTGCCATCGAGGGCAAAGATGCCACCGGTGATTTCCTTTCCGGCCGCTGGCTGGTTACGGTCAAACATCCATCCTCGCGCCTCCGTGAGCTGAGCAACGGTTTTGGCGGGCGAATATCTGTAGCCGGAAACCCGGTATTCCATGGCTTCCCTCCAGACTTCATATCCATTTGGCCAGAGCCCGATTTTTTCGAGGCGGACCCCGCCGTAACTGCGGGCGGTAGGTATTCCGATTCGCTTGGCGACCTCCCAGCCGTGATAAGCTTCTGACCCGGTATTCCGGGCACGATTCATCATGTTCCAGGAGAAATGTGCCGGAAACCTGGTCGAATTGCTGTCGGCTCCCGTCCGGTTCAGGACATTCATCTCATAAGTGAAGATCGAGGCGATCGAGGCAAACTGGCCACAGGCTCCCCAACGCTGTTTATATACGGGGGGGTATTCCTTTCTGGTCGAATTATCCACCCGGGTCGGAAGGCGCTCGGGATCGGGGGTGAGCTCTCCCACATCAGGGCCGAGAGCCCCGGACCAGGTATCATAGCTTCCACCCTCTGCTGGCGGGCGTGTAAATGACCCGGGGTAGGCCGCCCTCGGGCTTTCCAGGGTATCTGCTGACAGGAAACCCGTCAACGCGACCAGGAACAGGCAAGGCACCAGTAATACTTTCATAATGAACCGAGAATGCATGGGCTCACAGGGAGTAAAGCCGAATAGCGCCCCCATATTCAAGAGCGACATGGAGAGCGGCCACCCACGCCCATAACCTCGCGACTGCCGTGCCCCGGGGTGGACTCTCACTGAGACACTGTCTCCCCTTTCACGGTGCGATATTGGGGCCCTTTTCCATTTGTCACTCCAAGATGATTCTGTTGTTCTTTAGGCATCCAGCAGGCTGGAAAGTAACATCGCGCAATGAACACACCTAATCAGACTCGCCCATCATTGAAGCTCTCAGGTCATAACACGAAAAATGGCCTAAAGAACAAACTCCTGATGTCGGCGCTTCCTATTGCAGCCGCGTTCATGATGTCGCAGCCCGCACAGGGAGATGACGCAAAAGGGAGCACCAAGGGCGGCGCGGAGAAAATCAAGGTGCTCTTGATCGACGGCCAGAACAACCATGACTGGAGAGGGTGCTCACCGGTCATGATTTCAACCCTCGAAGCGACGGGACGCTTCAGTATCGACCGGGAAACCGTCACCCAAGCCGACGTAATTGACTGGATTGTGGATTTTTCAAAATACGATGTGATCCTTTCCAATTATAACGGCAAGTCATGGCGCGAGAAGACCAAGACTGCCTTTGTCGACTATATCAAGGGAGGTGGCAACCTGGTCGTGGTTCATGCTGCGGACAACTCCTTCCGGAATTGGAAGGAATACAACCTGATGATCGGTCTTGGCGGCTGGGGTGGTCGGAACGAGACCGATGGGCCTTACGTCTACTGGAAAGATGGCGAATTCGTGCGGGATGACTCCAAGGGACGGGGCGGCTCACACGGCGCCGGATGGGAATACAAGGTCGTCGTACGTGATGGCGAACACCCCATCACCAAGGGCCTGCCTACCGAGTTTCTCCAGGCAAAGGAGGAGCTGTATGACCGCCTGCGAGGTCCCGCCCAGAACATGGAGATTCTCGCTACCGCCTACGCAAAGGGTGGCTCCAACAGACACGAGCCGGTCCTGATGACAATCACCTACGGAAAGGGACGGATCTTTCATACCGTCATGGGTCACGATGCCAAATCCATGCTCGGGGTCGCCTTTCAGGAAACTCTCATCCGCGGAACCGAGTGGGCTGCAACCGGGAAAGTGACATTTCCCCCCGTAAGTGCCGAGGTTCTCCCTGTTGACCGGGCCGCTTCCCGCGATCCGAAGGAGATCAAGGCAAACCCTTGAGATCTGCGGACGGCCCTCAAAACCGCGGTCCGTGTATCCCAGCCTCCGGTGAGGCACGGCTTCCGATTGCCAGGGCCGTGCGCGGCAAGCCTGCGGTCGGACCGGAGCAATAGCTCGATCCAGCGGACCAGTAAGAGTGCCCGTATGGAATTCCCGCTACGCGGTATTATGTGATCAGGGAAAGGGCAGGCCGCCTCCACCTGAAAAAGCTGCGTCAAGCCGGAGACGAGCCCCAGCCCATGTGGATGAGGGCCTTGCAGCTCTTTTCACGCATAAATATCACCACGGGAACCCTTCCTCTGATATTACTCCATGCCGGCCTCGGGCATCTCCCAAACCGGGAAAGGATCTTCGAATAGTTCGCTCCAGTTCTCTTCGTTCGACTCCAACTCCTCCTCCGTAAGCAGGCAATGATCGAGCATCGCGACCAGCTCCTTCTCATTCATATTGCTGCCTATCAGCACAAATTCCTGACGACAGTCCCCGTTTTCCTCTTCCCACACCCGCTCGATATGGGTTCGGTCCTCTGGCCAATGGCTCTCGGGCACGGCCGCCCAGAAATGTCCCGCACACTGGTGCCGCGCCACCTTCCCTGCCTGTGACCAGAAACCAGCCAGCTTGAGACGGGTCGCGAGCCAGAACACGCCCTTGGACCTGATGACTCCAGGCCAGTGTCTCTTGAGACAATCAAAGAATCGCTGCGGATGAAACGGGATCCTCCGCTCGTAGATAAAGTTACTGATACCATATTCCTCCGTCTCCGGGGTATGCTCCACGAGTGAATCCAACCAGCCTTCGTGCTCGGCGGCCCGTTCCGGGTCATGCCGACCGGTTCCAAGGACCCTGTTCAGGGGAAGCTCCGAGTGAACCGTGTCATGAATAACCGCCTGCGGATTCAGGGCCCGGATCATGCCATGCACTATATGAACCTCTTCAGCCGAAACGAGGTCCGTCTTGTTCACGAGAATGACATCTGCAAAATCGATCTGGTCGGACAGGAGATCGACAATGGTGCGTTCATCTTCCTCCCCGACCGCCTGGCCCCGGTCGGCGAGCTGCTCGGTGGTCGAGTAGTCGCTGAGAAAATTGGGAGCATCCACCACGGTAACCATCGCATCAATGGCTGCAATGTCACCAAGGGAGAAGCCGTCCTCATCCTCAAAGGTAAACGTTTCAGCGACCGGCATGGGTTCGGAGACTCCGGTGGACTCAATCACGAGGTGATCGAAGCGGTTTTCACGAGCCAGCTTGCCAACCTCCTCGAGAAGATCCTCCCGAAGGGTGCAGCAAATACAGCCGTTGGACATTTCGACCATTTTTTCGTCCGTATGGGAGAGCGAGGCGTCTCCGTTGCGAACCTGGTCGGCATCGATATTGATCTCCGACATGTCGTTAACGATGACGGCAACCTTGCGGCCTTCGCGATTACGCAGGATATGGTTCAGGAGCGTTGTCTTTCCTGATCCAAGAAAACCGGAAAGAACGGTTACGGGGAGTTTTCTGTTCATGAATTTCTCGGGGGCTAATCTATTTCACGGATTGACTGTGGCCAGGGATCGAGGAAGGTTTCGCCGCGTTTCCAGGCAGCTACTTCCTGTTCGGTGCAGAGGGCCGAACGAAGGGCACAGGCAAAGGTTTCGCGGGCTTCTTTGAGTCCAATGAGGGTCAGCTCATTGTGGCGGTCACCAAAATCGGGATGCGCGCCGGCGAGCTGGCTCGTGAGGAAGTCGATTTCCTCGGGGAGTAACCTCCCGTCCTTGTTCTGGAGAAGCTCAGCGCGCCAGTAACCGGTCAACTCGAGCGCGATCTGACTCCCGGATTGTTGCCACAGGAGCACGTCCCCGGGTCGGGATGCCATCCAGAGATAGCCCTTGGTGCGATAGAGTCCGGTGCCGAGTTCGCTTCGAACCGCTTCGTGGAGCCGCGCTGGGTGAAAGGGTCGGGGATCTCGCACAACCGAGGCGTCAACCTGCTCCGCCGTCGCATGAGCACTCGTGAGGCCAAAGGCCTCGGCGCGACCACGCAGTTCAGAAAGGTCTGGCGCGGGGGTCTCATCCAGTTGAGGCAGAAGAATGCCGGCCTGGGCGGATAGCCCCACCGTGGCATTCGGCTGGAGTTTGCGCAGGAGGTCGACCTGCGCCTCGGCGGTCTCTCGGGAAACCGTGTCCACCTTGGTAAGGATAATGACACTCGCAAAGGCGAGTTGCTCAGCAAGCACCTCCGCTGCGTGGTGGAGTGCCGGGTCCCCTCCCACCGGAGCTTCCCCGCACAGGATACGGCCATCTGCAAAATCCCGGTGGAGGTTCAGCGCGTCCACGGTGACGATGAAGTGCCTCAGGTAAAACCGTTCGTCCTGGGTGAGAGCCGAAATGAGGGGCCAGGGGCGGGCGGCTCCTGTGCTTTCGCATAGAACCATGGGCGGGACCGGTTCAAGAGCGGCGATCTGGCCAAGTATGCGCTCCAGTGAAGAGCGAAGCTGATCCCCGGCGTGCACCCCGTGTAGCGCGGCAACCCGGTCGTGAAGTTGTCCCGGGGTGGTCGGCGCACCCTCCTTGGAGAGCAATTCGACATCGATCCCGAGTTCACTGAGGTCGTGAACGACCAGGGCCGCATCCTTCAGGGTGTCCTCGCGCTGCCAGCGGCGGAGAAGGGTTGTTTTTCCGGAACCCAGAAAGCCCGTGAGGACCGTGACCGGCAGCTTGGAATCGACAGGCATCAGTCCTTTGGTGCGCAGTAGGTCAACTCCATGAGATCAAGGCATTCTACCCAGAACGCGGAATTCATCGCATCGTAGCGAATCGTGTCGGGACCGGTCTTGGTCGTGAACAGAATATTGCTGGGCTCCTCGACGAGCTCATCGAAGAGACGATTCAGGCAATAGCTGTGTATTTCATCCCGACCTCCCTCGACCGGAGTGCCCTGTCCTCCACGAGCGTGATCCCGGAGGGCATTGAGGACGCGAAGCAGGTCGTCGGCTCCGAGGTCAATGTTGAGCCCCAAGGCGGCCTGACGGTGGTCATCAACGATTGCGGCCAGCCGCTTGATAATCCGTCTGGCTTCACCCTTACGGTCCCCGATATCCTGTGGAGACTCCGTGCCGGGTGGGATCTCCGTACCCTTCTTGAATAGAGGCCTGATCGAGCCGGATCGGGAATCACGTTTCATGGCGGTGAGTTGGATTGACGAGTGGCAGGGACTCTCCCGGAGAGCCGTGGTCGCCCCCCTGGTCTGCGGTTCTCTCTTTGCGGGAAAACAGACGCACAAGGACGATAAGGTGGGGAAACTCCACAAGCAATCCAATGATGAGGGCCGCATGAATAAGCGGCTCATCGGGAAGCGCAACCATGGTCAGTCCGAGGATCAACGGAGCATTCCTCGCGGCCGTGGTCATTGCCAGCAAGGCATGCTGCTCGTATGGCAGGCGAAACCGCCTGGCAAGGACCTCGCCGATGGCGTAGGAGAAGAGAAAAAACAGGCTGACTGCAAAAAGGATTTTCACGAAGGCAAATGGATTGGCGGCCAGGGTTGTCGTGTTCTCCGCAAAGAGACACACGACTACCGCCGCAATCACCCAAGGCACCAGCTTTCCGGAAAAGGACTCCCCCCTTCGGAAGGCTTTTAAAGCTGCGAGACGTGACAGAAGAAACCGCACTAACAATGCACATCCGAGCGGCAGGAGAAACCACTGCGTCAGCGTCCCCTGGAGCCCGCTGGAGCCCGTATCAGCATTGACGCTGGAGATGAACCCCAGATACACAGGGAAGAGTACGAGTTGAGTGATGAGATTCAACGGAAGCACGACTGTCCCAAGAGAGACGTCACCTTTCGCCATTCTGGTAAATCCGAGGAACCAGTCCGTACAGGGGAAAAGAAAGTAGAGCAGCAATCCAGCAAACAACGGAGAGGTGCGCGGAAAGAACAATGAAGCGATGCCCCACCCAAGAAGTGGAATCAGGATGAAGTTGGCACACCACGCCAAGACAAGAAACCGGACATTCCGACGGGCACGGAAAAGGGGCTTGAAGCGCACTTCCAGGAAAAGCAGTGCCAGCAGGCCAAAAAGCAGTGGGTCTGCCAGTGAACCAAGTGACCGCCCCATGCCGGGCAGGCACGACCCTAGAATCAGTCCTGCCGCAATGGCTCCCGGAAGGAGGCCTGCGCTGTATTTCGCCGAGGGAATCATGAAGTAAACGATCCCGGCTCCGGAGCGGAGTCCGAGGGATCGATGGCGCATTCACAATTCGTGCAACAATCCAGGTCGGTATTCATGAAGCCTGCCTTCAGGTACGCCATCAACTTCTGGTCAACCTCGGTCTTGCCGAGCCGGGTTGCGATCTCGTAGGCGATCACTCCAAAACGGGCCCGGAACTTGTAGATAAAGCAGAACAGGGCATTGCGGTGAACCAATGCAGGGCCCGAATAAAACAGACCCGGGACGAGAGTGGACTCATCGGCCTCTTCACTGAAGACCGGGAGGGCATTGTCGTCCTTGGCGAAGAGGTCTTCGACCGGGCCGAGACCGGCATGAAAACCGTTGGCAAGGATTGGGCGGGTCCGGGACACATGTGGGATGTCATCCTGGTCCCGAAGAGTCCACCACCCTTCCCCCTCCTCAATGTGCTGGATATCCGTATTCTTCACGAGTTCCAGATTCTTCGCCTTTTCATCCATGCGCAGTAACGCACGGAGGCGATCCAGGGTGCGTGGACTGAGCGAGCGTGAGGGATCGGGATGATCGGAAGACCAGGGCTCTCCTCGGGAGAGGAGGCGCACCAACTTGCCTGCCTCCACAAGGTTCAATGCGGCATCAACCCCGCTCTCGTAGCCTCCAACAACCAAGAAGTCATCACCTTCGAGAGCGCTCCAATCCTTGATTCTGGAAGAGTGAATCGCGTAATGCGCACCCGGGAAAGCGTCTGTGCGAGGGGAAAAGAACTGCCCGGCGGCCCAGACCACGTAGTCGGCATGAATTTCGCCTTCACTCGTGCCGGCGACAAAAAAGCTCTCTTCCTTTTTCAGGCTGTTGACCGTCAGTCCAGTCCGGACTGGAAGCTGATGATGACTGGCCACCGCCTGGAGATAATCCGCATAGTGCCGCCCTTCAGGATGCTGAGTGCGGAGAAAATCAGCCGGAGAGGTTTCAGGGTCAATTGCGTTCAGATCAGTGAGCCCAAAGGAGTTGGAATGAAACGAGGGCGTGAGCAAGGACATCTGGCGGGGCCAGTTGCGGAAGGCTGCACCAATTTCCCGGGCATCAATCACCAGCATGTCGTTGACTCCCGCCCTCTTGAGGGCGGCGGCAACACCCAGCCCGGCCGGCCCTGCGCCCACCACAAGGACTCCGGTTTGCATCATCTTCTTGCTCATCCTAACACACAGTCCCTGCCCAACTCACGCTGGGCGGATTGAAGAAGCGCCGGCGGATCCAACTCCGCCCCGATCATGATCACCGAGGCCGGCACTCGCCCGGAAATCGGCACCTGGAGCGGGACCGGGCCCACTTCGTTCCCCACCCTTTCAAAAAGATGGCGTGATTCAGGGTGCTCGACCGTACGGACAAGAGCCTTCGCCCGGATGACGGACTCCGGAAGTTCGTCCAGCCATTTCCTGATCACGTTGGCTGTCATTGGTTCTGGAAGCAGGATCTGACATCCCGTGAATTCATGGGCCAGATGATGCCGGGGAGATGAATTCAGGGGAGCTGTAAGAGGGCGGGTGCTCACCCTGTCCCGCGGTTCTGTCGGGGCCACGGTCACGCGGCGATTCCCGCTCACCGCGTCTGCGAGATTCTTCGCGAGGGCCAACGCATCTGTCTCGCTGGCTCTCGGGTTAATGGCGCGCACCTGTCCCCTTACCTCCTCAAGGCGTGTTTTGCTGACCACATCCACATGGCTCAGGGCAAAGTGGCTGGCTGTCTCCAACTGCAATTCTTCCAGGCCACTGTAGCCCTTCCGGCCGCCAAAACGGCGGGCATCAACCACACAGACCTGCCACCGTGGCCGCATCAGGAAGCGGGATTCCAGCAGGGTGAATGTCTCGAGAAGAGGAATCGGGTCAGCAGTTCCGTTCAATTCAACGAAAAGCGCATCATGGCCGGTCTTGGAGCATTGGAGGACCAACCCCGCAAGCTCATCCAGCCCTTCGCAGCACAGGCACGACCCGGCCAGTGCGGAGACTGAAGCGCCATGATCACGCAACGTTTCGCAATCAATTTCGGGGTTCTCCCGGTCATTGAGAATCACGTCCGCAAGAAGTTCATGCTCTGCGAATCTGCGAAGACATTCCCGCAAGAGGGTCGTTTTTCCGGCCCCGAGGAACCCGCTGAGCAGAACCATCGGCCGGACCGCTACCAGGGCTGGAAGCGGGATTGTGTCCACTGCTTCGTTCATGCCTCCCCGAGTGCCTGTTCGAACCACCGCAGGATCTGGTCCCGATGGGCAGAGCCATAGGCCT
>CAWWCX010000045.1:0-15996 GCA_963935445.1 uncultured Roseibacillus sp. | reverse complement strand
CGGGAGGCCTACCTCGACGCCCACCGGCACACCGAATTCGGCCCATCCCTGCACCCCGGGGCCCACGTCGATGCCACCGCGATGGTCGAAGCGTCCGTGATCGGGGCGGGGGCCTCAATCGGAGCCGAGGCGGTCGTTCTGAATTGCGTCCTCTGGCCCGGAGCTCGAATAGGGAAAGGTGCGCAATTGACAAACTGCATCGTCTATTCATCCACTCCCGCCACCGGCGCCCACCACGACGAAGATCTCTAAGCCCGCGATCTGGCCGGCACCAAAGACTTCTGCCGACCAGCGCCTCCCAATCACCGACATGGCTGCCGACACACTGCTCACCGCCGTTCGAGCCCATCTCAAGCTCGATCCGGACCACACTGTCATTCTCGAGCCCATCCAGCGGGGCGCTTCCGGCCGGACAATCGTTCGCCTCAAGGCGGAAGGCCACCCCACCTTCATTGGGATCCACTACACTCTCGAACGCGAGGATAACCGCTACTTCCTGCCCGTCGCCCACTTCCTGAGAAAGAACCGCCTGAACGTTCCGGAAGTTCTTTACGACAATCCCGGCCGAAACATCGCCCTCGTGGAAGACCTTGGCGAAGAAGACCTCCTTTCCATCAAGGACGAGCCGTGGAGTGCGCGCGAACCGTTTTACCGGAGCGCGCTCGAGCAGCTCGATCGCCTCTTCTACACACGCCCCCCTAAGGACCTTGAACTCTCGGCCCCCTTCGGCGCGGAGACATATGAGTGGGAGCAGGACTACTTCATCGACAATCTCGTCGAGAAACACCTCGGCCTCGATGGCTCGTCGCTGCGCGATAACGATGAACTCGTCACCCTGCGCAGGAATCTCGGGGCCTCCCACCGCAACCTCGTCCATCGAGACTTCCAGTCCCAGAACATCATCCTCCACGGCGAAAAATCCTGGCTTATCGACTTCCAGGGCCTTCGCCTCGGGCGGCAGGAGTACGATCTGGCCTCCCTCCTGTATGATCCCTACCTCGATCACTCGGAAGAAGAGCAGGAGCAACTCCTCGACCTCTGGGAGGACATCTCGGAGGAACGCCCTGTGCCCGAGCTTCTCCGAGACTGCGCCATTCAACGCCTGATGCAGGCGCTGGGCGCCTACGCCAACATCCTTCACGGCCGGAGAGATGAATGGTATGCCCAGCACATTCCCTCCGCCGCCCGCCTTCTCCTCGGTCAGGTCACCGGCACCCCTCTGGAAGGAACCCTCCGGCCCATCCTCGAGACCGCTGCGGATCAGGGCGGACTTTCCTCCGCGTCACGATAACCGGAGAGCCCGGCTTTTCTGGATCTTCCCTGCTCCTCCTGGACACCAAATACTGACATGAAACCCTGGCTCGTCCGCCTCGTCCTCGCCGTCCTTGCCCTTGAGGCCGGGATCTGCGTGGCCTTCCTGGCGGATGACTGGAGACCGCTCCGGGAACAGGAGAACGTTTTCTTCGAACGCCTCCTCACATCATCCCGCGAAGGTGACAACTTCGTGATCGACGATGGGCAACCGGTTTCCCGCGTCCGCCTCATTCGCCCGCTCGTCGAAGGAAAGGCTCAGCCCTACCTGCACGTCAAAATCGACGAGCGGGCGGGCGAGGAACTCAATTACCCGCTGGAGCCGGAGGACTGGTGGGGACTGCTCAACCACATGAGTGAAGTTGGCTGCCAGGTCGCCGCCATCGAAGAGCCCCTGAGCTGGGAAGGCGAAGGCATCGCACATCTCGGACGCCTCGCCAGCCTCAACAATGCCCTCTCCCAGTTCGAAACCGTCGTGCTCACCGTCGACCTGCACCGCCCGACAAAGGGGCAGGCCATTCCCCCCTACCTCATGCGGAGCTCCATTCCCCTCCGCAATGTGAAAGGCGAAGTAGGTCGTCTCGTCAGAGTCAACCGCGTTGCCCTTCCGCCCTCCGCCACCCCGGCCCCCAATCTCCGGTTCTCCTTCCGGCTTCAGGAGAGCGTGGAGGGAGTTCGCCCTGAATTCGTCCGATGGGGCGATTATCTCATCCCCTCCTTTCCACTCGCTGTGGCCATGGCGCAGGCCAACGTTCCTCCCGATCAGGTCTCCATTGAGCTGGGCCGCCACATCCGCCTCGGAGACGGACCGATCATTCCCATCGACGAAATCGGGGAACTCCAGATCGAACTCATCGAAGACCCTGCCCACATCGAGCGGTCCGCCACCCAGGCCTACGTCCCCAGTCAGATCGACGACACCCGTCAGGCGCTCGCGGACCAGTCCGCCGGCATCCCGCGCACCGCCCTCTTCACGGATGCCAGCCCGGAAAACCCCTCCCCATGGGACAACAACCTCCAACTGCAGAAGATCGTGAGTTCCTTTGACCTGCTTCCCCGTCCTGAAGGGCTGGAAGCCCACCAACGACTTGGCGTCCTGGACGAGGTGGCCCTCCTCGGGATCATCGCGGTCATCGCCTCGCTCCTCATCGGAATTCCCGGGATCTTCCGCCACCTTTCCTTCCTGGTCCTGCTCGTTGCCCTGCCGGCCCTGCTCGTCGCCCTCTACCTCGCCTTCCAGAAGTGGACCCCCTTCGCCCCTGCTCTGGCCACCGCGCTCGTCGGCTGGCTCCTCGCCATCCGGATGGCCCGCTACCTGCCTCCGCGCACCCCGCAAACGGAGCCGGGGCCCACTCCGGCCGGGGCTGACTAGACCTTGGACATCCAGGCCTCAGTCGCTAGACTTACCGCCCATTGACCAGCAAAGACAAAGCCGCCACCCTCGTTGAGGCCCTGCCCTACCTGCAGCGGTTCCGGGGAAAAACCTTTCTCATCAAGGTAGGCGGGTCCGCCATGGACAACGAGGAACTCGTCTCCGCCCTCATGCGGGACATCGTCTTTCTCGAGATTGCCGGCATCAATCCCATCCTCGTGCATGGAGGAGGGAAAGCCATCACCTCCGCGATGACCCGGGCCGGGCTGGGCGACGCCAGGTTCGTGGGGGGATTCCGGGTCACCAGCCCCGAGGCGATAGCGGTGGTCGAGGAGACCCTCAACGGGTGCATCAACCCCCACCTCGTTACGCTCATCAATCAGCACGGTGGACGGGCAACCGGCATCCCGGGAACGGGCGTCTTCCGAGCCCGGCGGATTCAAGGGACAACTGAGCACGGCGAGCAGGTCGACATCGGCCAGGTAGGTGAGGTCGATCAATGCCATTCCGACGATATCCTCTACGCCACCAGTTCCAACATCGTCCCCGTGGTCTCCCCTCTCGGCAGGGATCTCGAAAACGGCACGACTCTCAACGTCAACGCCGACCTCGCTGCCGCGGCACTCGCCTGCACCCTCAAGCCAGCCAAGCTTGTCTACGTCTCCGATGTGCCCGGCCTTCTCTCCGACCCGGAAGATCCTGATTCCCTCATTCGCTCCGTCACCCCTGAAAACGCCGAGGAGCTCATTGCCTCCGGTATCATATCCGGGGGAATGATCCCGAAGGTCCGTTCTGCAATCGAGGCCCTCCATGCCGGCGTCGACAAGGTCCACTTCATCGACGGCCGCGTGCCCCACACCATCCTCCTCGAGATCTTTACCGCCGAGGGGGTCGGAACCGAGATCAGGCATTGAGGTGCTCCCCGCCCTCTCGCGCCCGGGACCTCACGCATCCACGGCATCCTGCACCGCCCTGTGTTTCGAGGGGCTGAACACAAATTCCCCCTTCCCAATAACCCAGAACCAATAACTAATACCCCTCGACCATGTCCACCGCCGACAAGCTCGCCAGTTACGTTCTTCCGACCTACGCCCAATTTGCCGTCGCACCGGTGAGGGGACAGGGAACCATCCTCTGGGACGGACAGGGAACACGCTATCTCGATTTTTGTTCCGGGCTGGCCACCTGCACCCTCGGCCACGGCGACACCCCTCTCTCCCGGGCCATCACCCGCCAGGCAGCCGAGCTCATCCACTGCTCCAACCTCTACCAGATCGACAAGCAGGCCGAGCTCGCCGGAATCCTCGTGGAGGAATGCCTCCACTTACCCGGGCGTGTCTTCTTCAGCAACTCTGGAGCGGAATCAAACGACGGCTTGATCAAGCTCGCTCGCCGCTTCGGACACGCCCACCCGGACTCGGAGGGCCGGGCCCGCTATGAGGTAATCACCTTCCGTCAATCCTTCCACGGACGCACCATCGGCGGGATTGCTGCCACTGGCCAGGACAAGGTGAAGGAAGGATTCGATCCCCTTCTTCCCGGCTTCCGCCATCTTGATCTCAACGATCTCGATTCTCTCGCCTCCGCCATTCGCCCCGAAACCTGCGCCATTCTCCTTGAAGCCATCCAGGGCGAGGGCGGCATCCTGCCCGCCACGCCCGAATTTCTGCAGGGAGTCTCCGCCCTCTGCAAGGAACACGACCTTCTCTTCATGCTCGACGAAATTCAGTGTGGCCTTGGCCGTGCCGGAAACATGGCGGGCTGGCGCAGCATCACCTCCGAGCCCGTGCCTGACGCCGTCTCCTGGGCCAAGGGCATGGGTGGCGGCTTCCCAATCGGAGGGTTCTGGATTTCCGAACGCGCCACCGCGAACGGAGATTCTCCCCTCTTCAGCCTCATGGGCCCCGGATCCCACGGTTCCACCTACGGTGGAAATCCCCTCGCCTGTGCCGCTTCCATTGCTGTCCTTCGCGAAGTCCTCGATCGAGACCTGCCTCAGCGCGCGCGCGAGCACGAACAAGTCATTCGCACAGAAATCGCCTCCTGGAATCACCCGGCCCTCACCGAGGTGCGCGGCGCCGGACTGCTTCTCGGGATCGGCCTCAGGGCAGACGCCCTGAACACCCCCGAGGGAACCGCAGCCTCCATTCACCTGTCCCGGAAGCTCGCAGAGGCGGGCCTCCTCTCTCCGCCTGCCGGTCCCGATACCGTGCGCCTCATGCCTCCGTTGACGGTCTCCGGCTCCGAAATCGAGGAAGCCCTGACCCTCTTCCGCCGCGTTCTGGACCAGATCTGCGCTTGAGGGGGCCGGATCGAGGGGCTAGGGAACTGAGATGGCGCAACTCCACGGCATCATCAGCCCCAACGTCCGGGCGCTTCTTCCGCATGCCCTCCATCTGGAGCCACGCACGAAAATCCAGGCCAAGCCGCACGCGCAACGCGCGGCCCCACGCCCCTCCCATCCTCCAGCTCCCCGCTTCTGATCTCAATCCACCCTCCATCGCCCCATGTACCATTTACTCTCCATCGAGTCGATGTATCCGCAGAACATCGTCAAATACATTGACCATGCGGTGACCCTGAAAACCCGCCGCGGCAAGCATGAGGAATTCCCCCTCACCGGGCAGGTCTGGGCCCTGATCTTCTCCAAGTCTTCCACACGCACCCGGGTCTCCTTCGAAGTCGGCATCCGTGAACTGGGGGGCTCCCCCCTGTTCCTGAGTGCAAATGACATCCAGCTCGGCCGGGGAGAGCCCATCAAGGATACCGCCCGCGTTCTCGGCCGCATGGTCCACGGGGCGGTCATCCGCACCTACAAGCAGAGCGATGTGGAGGACTTCGCTGAGTTCTCCGGCATCCCCACCATCAACGCTCTCACCGACGACGAACACCCCTGCCAGATCCTCGCCGACCTCCTCACCATCCGCGAGAAACTCGGGGGCTGGGACGGAAAGAAGATCGCCTTTGTCGGCGACGGCGTCAGCAACATGGCCCGCTCATGGTGCTGGGCCGCCAAACACCTCGGCTTCGAACTGACCATCGGATCCCCCGAGGCCTACCAGCCACCCGCCGACTTCCTCACAAAACTCAACTGCGCAAATGTCAGCGTCACATCCGACGCCCGCGAGGCGGTTTCCGGGGCAGACGTGGTGAACACCGATGTCTGGCTCTCCATGGGTCAGGAGGGTGAGGCCGACAAGGAAGCCCAGTTCGGAGCCTATCAGGTCAATGCCGGTCTCCTCGAGGAGGCCGCTTCCGGCCATATCGTCCTTCACTGCCTGCCCGCCTACCGCGGCAAGGAAATCACCGAGGACATTCTCGAAAGACACTCGGCCACTATTTTCCAGCAGGCCGAAAACCGCCTCCACATCCAGAAAGGCATCATGGCGCGCATGGCCAAGCATCGCATCCTCTGAGGAGGAGCCCCTGCCCGCTCCTCCCTCTTGCGCGATATTGCGCCACGCAGGCCCTCGGCATCGCCATGACAAGCGGCGGGAACCGACCCCGGCGGGTTGCCGTGATGCGACACCCTCTCAAACCCGATCCCACGCCGAAAACCATCCGGGACCGGGAGACTGGGCAGCTATCACTTCATTTTTCCGTGCCATTGGGCTAAAATAACGCTTTCTTCCCTCCGGCTTCGCCCTCCCCTGGCCCGTCCCGGCCCTTCCCCGGCTCAACATGTCGATCGAGCTCACCAGAAACTTCTCCATCATTGCCCATATCGATCATGGGAAGACGACCCTCTCCGATCGGCTCCTCGAGCGCACCCAGACAATCTCGGAACGGGAGAAACAGGACCAGCTCCTCGATTCCATGGACCTCGAGCGGGAACGCGGAATCACCATCAAGTCCCATCCGGTCACCATGTTCTACCAGGCTGGCAATGGGAACCGAATGAAGCTCAACCTCCTCGATACTCCGGGACACGTCGACTTCTCCTACGAAGTCTCGCGCAGTCTGGCCGCCTGCGAAGGCGCACTCCTTCTCATTGATGCCGCCCAGGGCGTGGAGGCCCAGACCGTCGCCAATGTCCATCTCGCGATGGAACAGGACCTCGTCATCATTCCTGTCATCAACAAGATCGACCTGCCCGCCGCCGACGTCGAGAAGTGCAAGAGGCAACTCGAGGACATTCTCGCCATCCCCGCCGAGGACGCTATCGCCGCCTCCGCGAAGGAGGGCATAGGTATCGATGAGATTCTCGAGGCCGTCGTAGAGCGCATTCCCCCTCCAACCGAACCCGGGGACAAGCTTCTCCGGGCCTCGGTCTTCGACTCGGTCTACGACTCCTTCCGCGGGGTGGTTTCCTACGTGCGCCTCATCTCGGGTACGATCAAGCGCGGAACGCGCATCAAGCTCTTCGCTACCGAGAAGACCTACGAAGTGAAGGAAGTTGGTCACTTCACTCCCAAGATGACCCGGGAGGACACGCTGGATGCCGGCGACGTCGGCTACGTCATTGCCAACATGAAGGCCGCCAGCGAGGTCAAGATCGGCGACACCATCACCGACAATGTTCATCCCTGTTCCGATCCCCTGCCTGGGTTCAAGGAAGTGCAACCCATGGTCTTCTCCGGGGTCTACCCGGTGGACTCCTCGGATTACGAGGCTCTCAAGGCCGCGATGGGCAAGCTTCAGATCAACGATGCGGCTTTCACTTTTCAGCAGGAAAGCTCGGTGGCCCTTGGCTTCGGTTTCCGCTGCGGGTTTCTCGGGCTCCTCCACATGGAGATCGTGCAGGAGCGCCTCCGCCGCGAATTCAACATGGACGTGATCTCCACCTACCCGTCCGTCATCTACGAGGTCACCAAGAGCAACGGGGAAGAACTCCTCGTCGACAATCCCTGCCTTCTTCCCGACCTGAGCGAAATCGACCAGATCAGTGAGCCGATGGTCAGGGTCTTCATCATGACCCCCTCCGAGTATATCGGCGAAATGATGGCCCTCGCGATGGAGAAACGCGGCACGGTGGACCACACCGAGACCGTCGACGAATCCCGCGTCATGCTCCACGCCCTGATCCCACTCTCCGAAATCCTCGTCGACTTCAACGACCGCCTCAAGTCCGCCACCCGCGGCTACGGATCGATGGACTACGAGCACCACGGCTACCAGCCAGCCAGCCTCGTCAAGATGGACATGCTCATTGCGGGGGAGCCTGTCGACGCCTTCTCAACCATCGTCCACCGCGAAAAGGCCGCTCCTTATGGACGGCGCCTGGCCGAAAAACTCAAGGACGTCATTCCTCCCCAGCTCTTCGCGGTTGCCATCCAGGCTGTACTCGGCGGAAAGATCATTGCCCGCGAAACCATCCGCCCCATGCGTAAAAACGTGACCGCCAAGTGCTACGGCGGGGACATCTCCCGAAAGCGCAAACTCCTCGAGAAACAGAAGAAGGGGAAAGCCAAGATGAAGGCCATCGGCAAGGTCAACATTCCGCAGGATGCCTTCATCCGCGTCCTCAAGAGCGGAGATTGAAAACTGGACCGGCGCACGGTGATGCGCAGGAGGCACTCTTCCATGTGGGTCCGGCAGCTCCCCTCCGTTTCCTGGAGGCAGGGAATCCGCCACAGGATACAGAGAACCGCTTGCCTGGGCAGCAGGCGTCCTGGAGGACCAAAACCCGCGCTTCCCCTTGCCCCCAACCGGTCCGCGTGCTAGCTAGCCCGGCCTTGCGAAACCTTCGCGTCATCGCCCTTCTTCTCCTCAGTTCCGGCGCCCTCCGCGCCCAGGAATCCACCGGAGCTCCGCTCCCGGAAAAAGTCGAGGCCGCCGAGATCCGCAGGGAACACCTCGCGGCCGCGGAAAGAGCAGCAGCTACCTTCCTCTCCTTCCAGGTGCAGCGCGCCGGACTGGCAGCCGATGAACTGATCACCTACCGCGGATTCTACCTCAGTGCCGACGGCCTGGCCGCCGCACCTCTTCAGGCCTTCGACAGCGGCCACTTTACGGCACGCAACGAATCTGATGGGAGCCCGGTGAAGGTCGAGGGAGCGATTGCGGTCGAGGCGGACCATGGCTTCGCCATCATCCGGACCGACCAAAGGCAGCGGACCTTCCTCACGCTCTCCCGGGAGAGGACTGAGATCGGCACGCTCATGGCAATTCCCCGGGCGCGGAAAAACGGCGGCAGTGTTCTCGCGCCCGTGCTGGCGCGGCGCAAGGCCCCTCTCCCCCGCGCCCAGAAATATATCGAGGTCCTCAGCATCGGAGTCAATTTCGGTCGAAACGGTGCCCTTCATGTTCCCGCTGGCACACCCCTCCTGGATGAGCAGGGAGAAGTGTCCGGTTGCCTCTATCAGCCATTCCTCAATTCCAACCAGCTCTTCTTCTTCGCCGCACCCGCTCCGGCCCTTGCCCTGAAATCTCCGGTTCATGCCGAAAAGGCTGCACTCATTCCCTTTCCCCTCCCCGCCGCCTTCCGCCCTGCGGATCCTCTCACCCTCGACGCATCCTACCTTCTCGGGCGCGACGCCCAGATCCGGGGCGATGTCGTGCAGGCCGAACGGCTCCTGCGCCAGGCTCTCGCCCGGCATCCACAGAGTGCCCTGGGATGGCAACGCCTTGGCCTCGTCCTGCGGGCCCGGAACCGCGGAGAGGACGCCATGAAAGCCTTCCAGAAGGCCTCCGAATACGGAAATCACCTCGGTACCTTTCTCCTCAACCAGGCCGACCAGCTCAGCCTCATGGGCAGGATCGGGGAGGCGACCACCCTCCTGAAGAAAGCCTGTGAAACCAATCCCCAGGACTACGACCTGCACCGGGCCTACGCAGTGGCCCTCCGTTCCGCGAAAGACGAGGAAGCCGCTCAAAAACACCTCGAGATCGCCACCAAAATCGCCCCGGATTCGCTCCGCTGCTGGAGCCTCCTGTCCAAGTGCCTTGCCGGGCAGGCCAAGTGGGACCAGGAAAAAAAGGCATCCGACAACATCTACAGGCTCGAAAGCCTCTACCGCCCAAGGTAATTCAGTGCCCCGGACCGGTCCCGGCAAGAATCATCACCCTCCGCCCAAGGACATCACCTCATGTTTTCTCCCCGCTGGAAAAAAGAAGCCCGGCTCCTCTACAAGGGCGCCAGAAAGTTCCTGAACTACAAGCGCGATCTCCTCGAGGAAGACAAGATCACCGCCATTGAGGAGGCGCGCGCCAAACTGCTCACAACCATCAAGACCGGTGACCGGGAGGCCGTGAAATCCGCCGAGAAGGAGGTGAACAAGGCTTGTGAAGGTGCCCTTCCGCGCTATCGCCGCCCCAACGCCCTGGAAGAAAACATCGAGGTCTTCTTCGTCGCGATCGTCATCGCCCTCGGGATCCGGGCCTACTTCCTCCAGCCCTTCCGGATCCCCACCGGCTCCATGCGCCCCACGCTCAACGGGATCATCGGCCACAAGCTGGAGAAGGATAAGTTTCCCTCCTTTCCGGCCAAGACCTGGCACGCGGTCACCGGCGGCCGGAAGTATATCCACAAGCGCCTCAGCAACGACGAGGAACGCGAGATTCGTATCCACCCGCACCTGCGGGACCGGAACGGAAACCCCCTTCCCTACATAGAGCAGCGACAGAAGTGGCACTTCTTCTCGGAAACCACCATCTTCTTCACGGATGGCGAGGTCAAACTCAAGGCCCCGCGCAGTGCTCTTGAGCAAATGGGGGCCCTCGACCGCAGTCGCCTCAAGAGCAACCGGGACGGCTCGCGGTGGTGGATTGAGCCCAACACCATCGTCTCCGGCTACACCACCAGCGGCGACCTCGTCCTCGTCGACAAGGTCTCCTACAATTTCCGGCGACCCAGGCGGGGCGAGGTCTTCGTCTTTGATACCCGGGATATCACCGGTATCATGGAACGCTCCGAAACCCCCCAGGGAGCGGGGTCGCACTACATCAAGCGCCTCGTGGGCGTTCCCGGCGACTCCCTCCAGATCAAGGGAAGCGACCTCTTCATCAATGAGAAAGCGGCAGAGGATAAGCCAATCCGCCAGGTCATGCGCAGCGAGGGCCGCCATGAAGGCTGGCCCGGCTACAAGCTCGCGGAGCCCGACGGCCGGAAACGCTATCTCGATGACCCCGGCGATGTCCTCGTCCTGAAATCCCGGGAGGACCTTCTTGAGGACGGCACCAAGCCGATTGCGGCTACGCTGCTCCGGGAATACGCCGCCATGGGGGACAACACGGCCAACTCCCTGGATTCCCGCTATTGGGGACAGGTCCGCGAGTACAATCTCGTAGGGCCCGCATTCCTCTCACTCTGGCCCTTCACTTCCGGCCACTGGGGATTGATCCGATAAGCGGCCCCGGTTCCGGCAGTCACGGACGCTGACCCGAAGTCCACGACCCTGCGGCCATCACCATCCGACCATGTTCTGCGCCCGCTGGAAAAAAGAAGCGAAGCTCCTCTCCAAAGGAGCCCGCAAGTTTCTCAGCTACAAGAGGGACCTCCTCCCCGTGGAGAAGATCGCCCTCGTCGAATCCGCTCAGGCCCAGCTCCAGGCCGCCCTCAAGTCCCGGGACCGCGAAGCGGCGAGATCCGCCGAAAAACTGCTCACCCAGGCCTGCGAGCAAGCCCTTCCCGACTACCGGCGGCCCGGAATCATCCCTGAGAACATTGAAGTCCTCTTCGTCGCCATCGTCATCGCCCTCGGCATCCGCGCCTACTATCTTCAGCCCTTCCGCATTCCCACCGGATCCATGCAGCCCACCCTGAATGGCATCGTGGGTCACCCGCTCGCCCGGGAGGAGTTCCCCTCCTTCCCGGTCAAAGCATGGCAAGCCGTGGCCGGCGGCCGCAAATACCTGCACCGCAAGGTCAATCCGACGAACGGAAAACGCTACCTCAGGCCTCACCCCGCCAAGGGACCGGACACACCCTGGGTGACCGAGGGGCAGCGCCTTCAGTTCTTCAGCGCAACCCGGCTCCACTTCGAGGACGGTGAAACCATGACTTTCCCCGCCCCCCGCAGTGCCCTTGAGCAGATGGGGCTCACCATCCGTTTCGACCCCGAACGCAAGAGCTCCTACGTTCCCCCCGCCACCTCCGTTTCCGGCTACACCACCACGGGAGACCTCGTCCTCGTCGACAAGGTCTCCTACCACTTCCGCCAACCCCGCCGCGGAGAGGTCTTCGTCTTCGACACCCGCGGCATTGAGGGCATCCACCTGCGCAGCGAGCGCGATCAGGGAGCCGGGTCGCACTATATCAAACGCCTCGCCGGACTCCCCGGCGACAGGATTCACATCGAGGAACCCATCCTCATGATCAACGGTGAACCCGCCCGGGAAAAGTACCTCCGCATGGTGGGGAACCAGGAAGGCATCTTCGCCACCGACGGAGTCGGGTATCACCCTACCAAGAGACCGGACCGCCTCCCCCAGTTCATTCGCTGGCCGGGAGACTCAGTGCAACTCCGGGAACGCAATGACCTTCGCGGCTCCGGCTATACCGGAACGGACCTCGCCCTGCGGCGCGAGTATTTTGCCCTCGGTGACAACACCGACAATTCCCTCGACTCCCGTTACTGGGGAGCAGTCCGCGAATACAACCTCGTCGGGCCCGCTTTCCTCGCTCTCTGGCCCTTTACCTCCGGACACTGGGGATTTATCAAATGACATCCGCTCCTGCCACCACTGATGCCGCCGAAATCACCCGGCGCGCCAAGTCCAACCTCGCCTTCGCCTTCCTCTGCGTCCCCAGGGATCGCCGGGCCGACCTCAATACCTTCTACGCCTTCTGCCGGGTGGTCGACGACATCGCGGACGACACCACGAGACCCCATGAGGAGAAGAAAGCGGCTCTCGATGCGTGGAAGGAGGCCCTCGAACGGACGGACCACCCCGACGGCAGCCTGGAGGCAGAGGTCGTCTCCATGCGCGAACGCCTGAATATTGATGCCGACCTGATGCGGGAAATCATCCTCGGCTGTGAATCCGATCTCAAACCCCAGCGCTTCGGAACCTGGGAGGATCTCCAGAAATACTCCTTCCGCGTCGCTTCAGCGGTCGGGCTCATTCTTATTCCTCTTCTCGGGGCCAGTGACCGCACCCGTGACTACTCCATCAGCCTTGGTCACGCGCTGCAGCTCACAAACATCATTCGGGACGTGGGAGAGGACCTCGAAAATGGAGTCCGCATCTACCTCCCACTCGCTGACCTGCACCGCTTTCAATACACCGAGCGCGATCTGATCGGGCGCGTCTACGATGGCCGTTTCCTGGCCCTGATGAACTTTCAGGCCGACCGCGCCGAGCAACTCTTCCATCAAACCATGAGCCTCCTCCCCGACGAGGACCGCAAGGCCATGCGGGCGGCCGAGGTCATGCGCGAGATTTACCACACCCTCCTGGAGCATATCCGCGATGGTCAGTTCCGCGTTTTCGACCGGCGCTACAAAGTCTCTAAGTTACGTAAAATCAGCATCTTGCTTCGCCATCTTATCTGCTAAAAAAAAAGCAATTAAGGGTCGCGCAACCCCGCTCTGGAACCTATAGTTCAGTTGTCTGAACTACCTAATTCTTTCTTTTTGAGCCATGAACTCACCGACTAAATCCCTTCTCTGCGTTGTGCTCGCCGCCCTCGCCACCGCTCCGCTTCTGACCCTCTCCTCCTGCACCCAGTCCCAGGCTCAGGGGGCCGGCATCGGGGCCCTCGCAGGCGGCGCGCTTGGAGCCATCACCGGGAATGACAGCGGTGATGCTATCCGAGGGGCTGCAATCGGCGCCGCAGCCGGGGCTGGAGCGGCCGCCCTCAAGGAGCATCATGACCGAAAGCAGGCCACCCGGCCAACAACCGGAGGCCGCTACAAGAAAGGCTACCGGACCAAGAATCCTTTTCAGGTCATCAGCCCGTTCCCTCCCAACAACCTGATCGATATCAGCAGGAACCCCAAGACGGGAAAGCCCTTCCAGAGCGGCGACCTGGTCCGGGACCCCAGCAACAAGGAGATCTTTCAGATCCCGTAGACCGGGACCCCGCCACTACCATCCCGGGTGGGGGGCCCGTCTCCTCAGGCCTCCCCTCTCTCCTCCTTCTCCAATTCGATCCGATCCGCAAGGTTGCGGGCCTTCACCTTGCGATTGCGCTTCGCCCAGCGCTCCGTTGCCATGCGTCGTTTTTTTCGCCGCCTGTTTAGTTCTTCGATCTCATCCTCCAGCCGGAGGTAGCTCTCGTAGCGCTCCGGATCGAGAAGGCCTTCCTCAACGGCCGCCCGAATCGCACAGCCTGCATCCCGCTGGTGCTTGCAATCCCCAAACTGACACTGGGTGGCAAGCTTGTCCACGTCCGCAAAGCTCTCCCGCAGGGTCGCTTCGTCGGTCCACATCTGAATTTCCCGCACCCCGGGGTTATCGATAAGCAGTCCGCCCTGCGGAAGGACGATCAACTCACGGTGAGTAGTGGTGTGGCGACCGCGACCCGTCACCTCATTGACCTCATTCGTATCCTGCCACTCCCCTCCCAGCAGCTGGTTCACCAGGGTCGATTTCCCCACTCCGCTTGAGCCCACCAGCGTGATCGTTACGCCCGCCCTCAGGTAACCCTGCACCACTTCCAGCCCCTGCAATTCCCGGGCACTCGTCACGTGCACTTCCACGATGTCGCTCAAGGCCCGCAGTTCGTTCGCGGCCTCCGCACAGTGCTTCTGGGGAAAGAGATCGGATTTGTTCAGAAGGACAACCGGTTTGGCTCCGCATCGCTCGATCAGCATCAGGTAGCGTTCGATCCGGCGCGGGCTGTAGTCCGGCCCCGGGTCCGTGACCACCACCACGATATCCACATTGGCCGCGATCACCTGTTCCTGAGCACTCTTTCCGGGCACCTTGCGCGAAAAACGTGACGCCCGGGCGAGCCGGCCCCGGATGATCACCTCGTCCCCCTCCGCTCCCCGGTCCAGCGCCACCCAGTCCCCAACTGCCGGCAAGTCCGCGTCTGTCTCCGCATCGTGCCAGACCTTCCCTCCGAGCACGCAATCAATTTCCTCACCGCCCTCCAGGAGGGCGGTGAAGTTGATCTTCGTTTCGCGGATCAGGCGGCCCGGAACCAGACCCTGTCCGGAATAGGGCGCGAACTCACCGGCAAAGGTCTCGTTCCAGCCCAGTTCCTCCAGCGTCATTGCCAAAACAGTCGGACTAATTTCCGACCCTGAAAACTGAATTCTTCTGCAAACGCGGTTGCAATCCTTTGTCCCCCGGCTTAGCCGGGGGGACCAGACGCATGCGTGCCCTCGTCAAGAGCCGGCCCGAACCGGGCCTTGAACTTCTCGACGTCCCCGTCCCCGAGGTCGGCCCCATGGACGTTCTGATCAGAATTTCCAAGACCGCGATCTGTGGAACGGACCTCCATATCTGGAACTGGGACCAGTGGGCGCAGAAGACCATCCCCACGCCCATGACCGTGGGGCACGAATACTGTGGTTACATTGAGAAGGTCGGCTCGGGAGTGACCGACCTCGCCGTAGGGGACTATGTGTCCGGCGAAGGGCACCTCGTCTGCGGCCGCTGCCGAAACTGCCTCGCAGGCCGCCGCCACCTGTGCCCCAACACCCTTGGAGTGGGAGTCCACCGGCCGGGTGCCTTCGCCGAATTCCTCTCCCTCCCCTACCGCAATGTCTACAAGCTCGATCCCGCCATCCCCGGAAATCTGGCGGCAACCTTCGATCCTCTCGGCAATGCTGTTCATACCGCTCTCTCCTGGGACCTCGTCGCTGAAGACGTTCTCATCACCGGAGCCGGCCCCATCGGCTGCATGGCCGCCGCGGTCAGCAGGTTCGCTGGAGCCCGAAACGTCGTGGTGACCGATATCAATCCATACCGCCTTCGTCTCGCTGCCCGGCTCGGCGCTACCCGGACCGTCAATGTATCCAACGAGTCCCTTTCTGAGGTCACTGAAGAACTCAACATGAGGGAGGGCTTCGACATCGGCCTTGAGATGTCGGGCCACCCCTCCGGTCTGGCGGACATCCTCGAACACACCTCACACGGTGCCCGTGTCTCCCTCCTGGGCATTTTCCCCGGGAAGCTCGAGATCGACTTCGACAGAATCATCTTCAAGGGGATCACCTTGAAAGGAATCTACGGCCGCGAAATGTTTGAGACGTGGTACAAGATGAGTTCCATGATCCGCGCGGGTCTGGATACCACACCTGTGATCACCCACGAGTTTCCGGCCGCCGGATTCGAGGAGGCCTTCGAAACCATGCGCTCGGGTCAAAGCGGCAAGGTCATCCTCTCCTGGGACTGAGAGAGGCAGCCCCTCTCTTCCCCTGCGCCATCAATTGCCTGCCCTGGACGCAGTCCCCCGAACCTCCAAACAGGTTACCTGG
>CAWWCX010000044.1:0-16253 GCA_963935445.1 uncultured Roseibacillus sp. | reverse complement strand
TTCCTCGCCTGCCTCAGCGCATCTGACCCCGCATGAATGTTCTCGTCACCGCCGGACCGACCCGTGAACCACTCGACCCGGTCCGCTACCTGACCAACAGATCCTCCGGCAAGATGGGCTACGCCCTCGCCGAAGCGGGAGCCCGGTCAGGGCACCAGGTCACTCTCATCTCCGGACCCACAAGCCTCGAGGCTCCGGTGAACGTGAACTGTATTCCGGTCGAGACGGCCCGGGAGATGTTCGAAGCCACCAGCATTCACATCGACCGGGCCGACGTCGCTATTTTTGCCGCCGCGGTGGCGGACTACCGTCCGGCCAGCCTTGCAGAGAACAAGATCAAGAAATCCGAGGAGCACCTCGCTCTTGCACTGGTTCGCAACCCCGACATTCTCGGTTCCGCCCGCAGTGAATTCGGCTTTGAGGGGGTCCTCGTGGGCTTCGCCGCTGAAACAGAGGCCCTCGAGGAGAACGCCCGTCGAAAGCTGACAGACAAGGGCTGCGACCTCGTCGTGGCAAATCTCGTTGCGCAACCCGGAATTGGATTCGACTCGGACCACAACGAGGTCCTGCTCGTTTACCCGGATCGCAGCGAAGCCCTCCCTTTGGAAACCAAGGTGCATCTTGCCCACCTCATCATACAGGCCGTCGAGGAGGCCCACAATCGAAGGGGGTGACCGGGACGCGCGGTCTCTTCTCCCGAACCCACGTGACAGGAATTGCTCTGCCCGTGGCCATCGAGGGAGCATTGAAACAATCCTTCTTCTGCCAGATGCAATCAGTCCCGCGATGGCCCCGCTTTCCCAAAAATAGCGATGTCCATCCATGCCCATCTGCGGTTTCATCCTGCCCATGACACCACTCCAGGCTGCCGAGCAGGCCGCCCGACAGGCGGGAGCCCTCCTCCGGGAGAACTTTCTTCGCGACAAGGACATCGATGAGGCCCGGCATCACGACGTCAAGCTGGCACTCGACCGTCAATCCCAGGACCTGATCACCGAAATCCTTCTCGATGCCTACCCCGATTACGCCCTCTATGGGGAAGAGGGGCTCGCCGGCAATCAGGACTCTGCCTACCAGTGGATCGTCGACCCCATCGATGGCACGGTGAACTACCTTTACAGCATTCCTCACTTCTGTATTTCGATCGCCCTCCGAACCCGTGATCCTGAGGAACTCATCATGGGGCTCATCTACGATCCCATGCTGGATGAACTCTGGACCGTCGAAAAAGGCGGACCTCCTGCGCTCAATGGCCAGCTCATCTCCTGTTCCCCACGGAGCAAACTGGAGGAATCGATTCTCTTCGTCGGTTGTGGCAAGGACGAGGAAGCCATGACCACGGGACTGGAGCGCTTCAAACGTGCGTCCATCCGGGCGCGCAAGATGCGCATGATGGGATCTGCCGCACTCGGGCTGGCCTATATCGCCTCCGGCCGGCTTGACGCCTATCTTGAGTCCCGTATCTCCCTCTGGGATGTGGCTGCCGGAACGATGCTCGTGGAAGCTGCGGGGGGACAGGTTGATCTCACCCCCCACCCCACCATACCCGACGTATGGTCCGTGGTTGCGACCAACGGAAAAATTCCCATCGCCGAAATCCTCTGACAGACATTCGCGCACGAAACAGGGTGTCTACAGGTTGCTGCAGCGGCCCTTCTGCTTCCCCGCACCTTCTTTCCATCTTGCCCCTGGAACAGATAACGAATACCCCACTTACCACTCCCATGACCCGCGTTGGAATCGGATACGACGTCCATCAGTTCGCTGAGAACCGACCTCTCATTCTCGGGGGTGTCGAGATTCCCCACACCCATGGCCTGCAAGGGCACTCGGATGCCGACGTCCTCTCACACGCCGTCGCTGATGCCGTCCTGGGAGCGCTCGGCCTTCCCGATATCGGGCACTATTTCCCGCCCACGGACGCCAGTATCGAGGGTATATCCAGCTTGAGAATCCTCGCCAAATGCGGGGAGCTTGCCCGGGAAAATAATGCGGTCATCACCAACATCGACAGCACGCTCATCGCCGAAGCACCGAAGATCCTCCCCTTCCGGGAGGAGATGCAGGAACGCATCGCTACAGCTCTGGGCCTTCAGGCGAACCTCGTCGGGATCAAGGCCACAACCAACGAGCGCATGGGATTCGTCGGTCGCGAGGAGGGAATCGCAGCCATGGCGGTAGCGGCCCTCGAGACTTCTTAAAACGCCCGAAAAAGAGCGCTGGGCTTTCTCCGACCCGCCGGTTCCACCTGTCCCGGAAGAGTTGAGGAGCCGTCCCAAGCCGGATGCCTACCACCCGGTCGCCTCCATGAGGGCCGATCCGATCTCGGCGGGCGTCTCCGCCACCGTGATTCCCGCCGCACGAAGCGCCTCTTTTTTCGCCTGAGCTGTCCCCTTTCCGCCCGAGACAATGGCACCGGCATGCCCCATGCGCCGCCCGGGCGGAGCGGTAGCACCGGCAATGAATGCCGCGATGGGTTTCTTGCAATGCTCCTTTGCCCACGCGGCCGCCTCTTCCTCGGCCGCACCGCCGATCTCACCGATCATGATGATGGCTTCGGTTTCCTCGTCATCGTTAAACAACTGCAGGGCGTCCAGATGGGAGGTCCCATTGATGGGGTCCCCACCGATGCCGACACAAGTGCTCTGCCCTAAACCACGCTGAGTGGTCTGCCAGACCGCCTCATAAGTGAGCGTTCCCGAGCGGGAGACGATCCCCACCCTCCCCCGCTTGTGGATATAGCCGGGTGCAATCCCGATTCGACAACCACCCCGCGAGTCCTCTCCCTTCCCCGGAGTGACAATACCCGGACAGTTTGGTCCCACCAGTCGCACCGCGCTCCCGGTCATCGCCGCTTTCACCTTCATCATGTCCCGCACTGGAATACCTTCCGTGATGGCCACCACCAGGTTTACTCCCGCATCGACACTCTCCAGGATCGCATCGGCTGCGAAGGGCGGGGGAACAAAGATCGCCGAAGCAGTGGCCCCCGTCGCCCGCACGGCTTCCTCCACCGTGTTAAAGACGGGCACCCTGTGCTCCCCATGTTCAAAAACCTGCCCGCCCTTGCCTGGAGTTACTCCCGCCACCAGCTGAGTCCCGTATTCGAGGCTCAATTCCGCATGCCGCCCCCCATAACTGCCCGTAATGCCCTGCACCAGGACTCTCGTTTCTTCATCGACTAGAATTGCCATGTCCGTAAATCGTTTGGGTTAGTCCGCGAGAGCTGCCACGGCTTTCTCCGCCGCATCGGCGAGGTCTTCCGCCGCAATGATGTTCAGACCACTGGCGGCCAGGGTCGCCTTCCCCGCGGCGACGTTGTTCCCTTCCAGGCGCACGATCAGCGGAATGGGCAGACCAACCTCCTTGCAGGCGGCGACGACCCCGTGGGCAATAACGTCACAATCCATGATCCCACCGAAGATGTTCACCAGAATGGCCTTCACGGCCTCGTCGGAAAGAATGATCTTGAAGGCTGCCGCTACCTGGTCCTGGGAGGCTCCTCCCCCGACATCCAGAAAATTGGCGGGCTCTCCTCCGTAGTGCTTGATGATGTCCATGGTCGCCATCGCCAGTCCGGCACCGTTCACAAGGCAGGCGATATTACCGTCCAGCCCGATATAATTCAGCGAGTACCTGGACGCTTCCACCTCCCGCGGGTCCTCTTCCTCAGTATCCCGGAATTCCAGGATGTCGGGATGCCGGTAGAGGGCATTGTCGTCAAAGTTGAACTTGGCATCGAGAGCGAGCACCCGGCCATCGGTGGTGCGGACCAGGGGATTGATCTCCACCATTGAGCAGTCACACTCCAGGAAGAGGCGGTAGAGGTTCGTGAGCAGCTTGCCAAACTGCTTCGCTTCGTCTCCTGCAAGCCCGAGTCCTGCGGTTAGCTTGCGCACTTCGTAATGCTGCAACCCCATCAGCGGATGAATGTGCTCCCGCAGGATTTTTTCCGGGTTACTCTCAGCCACCTCCTCAATGTCCATCCCTCCCTCCGTGGAAGCCACGATCACCGGACTACAGGTGGCCCGGTCCATAAGAATCGCGAGGTAGTATTCGTGCACGATGTCAACCGCCTCGGCCACCATTACCTTGCGTACCAGTTTTCCTTCCTCCCCCGTCTGCTTGGTCACCAGCGTCTCGCCAAGCATGCTGGAGGCGACTTGTGCGACTTCCCCCGGGGGGACCAGATGCACTCCGCCCTGAAAGCCATTCTTGAATGTTCCCTTGCCTCGCCCACCGGCATGCACCTGCGACTTCACCACCACCTGCGTTCCTCCGAGCTCGGCAGCTGCGGCAGCTGCCTCTTCCGGCGTGTCAGCCACCATTCCCCGGGGATTGGGCACTGAGAACTGATTGAAGAGAATCTTGGCCTGGTACTCGTGGATGTTCATGACACGGAGGCGCGGACCGTATGAATCACTCCTCCCGTGGTCAAGGTCAACGGGGAAGGATACCCGTCTCCTGGCCTTTCTCCGACTGGACAAGACCCGACCACCCGGCAAGCGCCTCCCCGACCCGCTGCAGCCAGAAAACCCGTTCCCACGCCGGCCACCCGGGCCCATCTCCTTTCTCGCATCCCCTTACTCCCTAACGACTTCGGTCTCGATCCGGCCCCCGGCGACCCGGGTAGTGAGACGGTCCCCGGGGTTGACCTGCTCGGGTGCGGTCACCAAGTCGCCCCCTGCAGTGAGGGTAATGGAGAATCCACGCTCGAAGGCCGATTCCGGACCCAGGGTCCTGAGCAATCGCCGCGCCCGCTCCAGACGCTGCTCCATCCCCTGCAGCCGGTGCTTCGCCAGCTGCCCGTAAAGAGTCTGGAACTGGCGTAGGCGCTCCACCCGCTGCTCCACCACCAGACGTGGATGTCTTGCCTTCCAGGACGACCGCCTCTCCGACAGGCACAAGGCGATGCGGTTCAGGTAATCATCCACCGCCCGCTTCAAGGCCGTCCCGGCTTCATCCATTCGCAAAGCCGGTTCCCTCAGGACCCGTTCCGCATCATGTGCGAGGGCTCCCCGGCGCGCCAACCGAATGAGATCGCGAGCCGCCCGCAGCTTTTCACGTACCGGCCTGTGCAGCCCATCACGCAATCGCTGGAGCCGCGCACGAAGCTCCCCGGCATCCGGCACTACCAGCTCCGCAGCCGCGCTTGGGGTTGGGGCCCGCAGGTCCGCCACAAAATCGGCGATGGTGAAGTCGATTTCGTGTCCCACCGCGGAGACGACCGGAATCGGGCACCCCGCGATGGCGCGCGCCACATCCTCCTCGTTGAAATTCCAGAGGTCTTCCATCGAGCCTCCTCCCCGCCCCGTGATGATCACATCACACCGTGGAAGGCCGTGCTTCTCAGGCTCACCCAGCATGCCGATGGCTCGAGAAATCCCCCGTTCAGCTCCCTCTCCCTGAACCGCCACCGGAAAAAGGACCGCCTTGACCCAGGGTGCTCGGCGCGAAAGCACGTTCATCATGTCCTGCAAGGCCGCCCCGCTTCCCGACGTCACCAGTCCGATCACCTCCGGAAAGGCCGGCAGCGGCTTTTTCAGCTCTGTGTCAAAAAGACCTTCCTCGTTGAGCCTCTTCTTCAAGGCCTCGAAGCGGGCCTGCAGGTCCCCCTGGCCCGCTGGGACAACCTTCTTGACGATCAGCTGCGACTGCCCCCGTGCTTCATACACCGTGACTTCCCCGAACACGCGCACCTTCGCCCCGTCCTGCAAGGCTTCATAGCCCGGACAGCGACGCTTGGCGCTGAATGCAGCACACCCCAGCTGCGCCTGCTCATCCTTCAGGGAAAAATAGTAATGCCCGCTGGCCTGCCTTCGCAGATTCGACACCTCTCCCTCCACCCAAACGTCCCCAATCTCGATCTCGAGGACATTCTTCATGCGGCGCACCAGCCGACTCACCGACATCGTGCCGTCATCTCCACGCTGATACTGCTTCCCCTGCTCCCGCATGCGCATGGCCGGAGGATAGCCGATCCGGCAATTGATACGGAGATCAAATTAACTGCACCACGGGAACGCTCCCCCTGCAGCGCTTGCAATAGCCGGGACCCGGCAGGCCTCCACTCCTCCTCCTGACTACTCCTGCAGCACTTCAGTCGCATTCAGGCCCTTCTCCGTGGCATGCTGCATGTTCTCCACTTCCGCCTTCCGAGCCTCGACTTCCTTTCTGCGGAGCTCTCCCTCCTCTCCTTCTGCGAGGACAAGAGTGCCTCCGGCAGCAAGAGCAACGATCCTTCCGATCAACGTGTGCTGCAGGGTCGAAAACAGCGGGACTGCTTGCAACGTCACAGAGCGAGGGGCCCGGCAAGCGCACCACAGGTCACTTCCTGCCCTCCCCCAGGGCACCCAAATCCTTGCCAAACCGGCTGTCAGGCGCTTCCATCGCGGCCCCCCGAGAAGGAAGCTTCACCCGGCAGGATCATGGCTGACAAAGAACACACCGACCCGGAGCGCATGGAAAAGATCGTGTCGCTCTGCAAACGAAAAGGATTCATCTACCAATCTGCCGAACTCTATGGCGGCCTCAACGGGTGCTGGGACTACGGTCCGCTCGGGGTGGAAATGAAGCGGAACCTCAAGGACTACTGGTGGCGCAGGCACGTCCAGGAGCGGGAGGACATTGTCGGACTGGATGGATCGATCCTGACCCACCAGGCCGTCCTCACGGCATCCGGACACGTCGGGGGATTTTCCGACCCCATGTGCGACTGCCTTCTGAGCAAGGCGAGACTGCGGGCTGACCAGATTGATCCGCAGAGCGGGACCGCGTATCACTACAGCGGGGCGAGCGAAGGAGAATGGAAATTGGAACGCGAATTCTCCGTCCTCCTCCAGGAGGGGCAGAATGAAAACAAGGCCCGCAAGACCGCGAGGCAGTACTACGCACAGTTTCACCCCAACAAGTCACTCTCGCCCAAGTCCATCGAGCTCACCGGAGAAACGACCAGCGAGGAAGAGAATACCACGCGCTACAACCCGGAAAACGGCTCTCTTCTCACCGAAGCCCGTGAATTCAACCTCATGTTCAAGACCCAGATGGGGGCCTCCTCGAACGAGGACGACCCCAACGCGGTTGCCTACCTGAGACCAGAGACTGCGCAATCGATTTTCACGCAGTACAAAAATGTCCTCGATACGTTCCGCATGAAAATCCCCTTCGGAATCGCACAGATCGGGAAGGCGTTCCGGAACGAGATCAATCCACGCAACTACACCTTTCGTTCCCGGGAGTTTGAACAGATGGAAATCGAGTATTTCTGCCGGCCCGAGGACGGAATGCGCCTGACCGACGAATGGCTCGAAACCCGACTTACCTTTTACGAGGAGATCGGCCTGCCCCGCGAGAAGCTCCACGTCCTTGACGTTCCCGACGGCGAACGAGCCCACTATTCGAAGAAAACCTACGATATCGAGTTCGACTTTCCCTTTGGATGCCAGGAGCTGGAAGGGGTGGCCTACCGCACGGACTATGACCTTTCCAAGCACCAGGAATGTGCCGGCAAGCCGCTGGAATACTTCGACGAGACATCCAAGGAAAAGTTCATTCCCCACGTGGTCGAGCCATCTGCCGGGTGCGACCGGACCATCCTCGCACTTCTGTGCGAGGCCTACGATGAGGAAGAAGTCCCCGACGCGAAGGGCAACACCGAGATTCGGAAGGTCATGCGCCTCAATCCCCGCATCGCTCCGATCAAGGCCGCTATCTTTCCTCTCCTGAAAAAGAACGAGGACCAGGTGCGCATCGCCCGGGAGATCGAAAACGATCTCAAGAGCCACATGAATGTCTTCTACGACGAGACCGGGGCCGTTGGCCGGCGCTACCGCCGCCAGGACGAGGCTGGCACTCCGTTCTGCATTACGGTGGATTTCGAAACCCTCGGAGAAGAGGATGCCAGCCTGAAGGACACCGTAACCCTCCGGCACCGCGACTCCATGGAGCAGGAGCGGGTCGCTATCAGTGAGCTCCTGCCCCGCCTCCTCCGGGAAGTCAGGTAACGCTACCGGACCCGGAGGGCCTCACCTGGAAAAAAGCCTGCCGGCCCTGATAGCGCCTCTCCCTGCCACGAAGAATTGGCAGGAAGGAGGACGCCGGTTCGGGTAGACTCCCCCCGTGAAAGTAATCTGCCTCGCCATTGGAAAACCAAAACTCTCCTTTGCTGCCCAAGGGGTTCGTGAATACGAAGCGAGGCTGCAGCACTACAGCTCGCTCTCAATCGAGTATCTCAAGGCCCGCAATGAATCCGCCGCACTCCTCTCGAGGAGCGAGGGCGCATACCGGATCGCCCTCGATGAGCGCGGCACGCAGATGTCTACGCTGGAGATCGCACAAGAATTCACCAGGCTGGAAGGCCGTGGAGAAATCAAATCCGTGGCCTTCCTGATCGGAGGGGCGGATGGACACAGCTCCTCATTCAGGGAGCAGTGCGACGCAACCTGGTCGCTCTCGAGGATGACGATGCAGCATGAACTGGCACTCGTCGTGCTGCTCGAGCAACTCTACCGGGTCTACACCCTCAAACGCGGAGCCCCCTATCACCGGGAGTGACGCGGCCGCGAGAGGACCCTGACCGGAAAAACTAGCGGTTGAGCATGTTCCCCAGCATTCCCTGACCCTCGCCCTGCTGGGGCCGGTTCCAGGGCATCGCGCTCACATCACTTCCCTCGGGCCCCACCGGCCTGCGCTCCGGCTCCACGGCACAACTACAGAGGAACCCGCTCGCGGCGAGAAGGAGGACAAGAAATCTCTTTCTCATGCTGCAAAACTAGCATCAGCACCCGGGAGAGCAAGCGTAAAGTAGCCCGTGCCGGGCCGAAGAACACATCCTCGACCGCCGGGCAACCCACCAGAGAAAACGCCCCGGGGAGACCCCCCGGGGCGTGAATGATTGGGAAGTAAACCTGGTGAGGTCCAGCGCTTAGTCACTGCTCTCTTCGCCATCCTCGGCCGGAGCCTCAGCTTCCGGCTCGGCGCTCGGGCTCCACTCCTCCTCTTCAGGTCCAGTGGCTGCCGCAGCGAGATTGAAGGCCTGCTCCAGTCCGACCAGATCACCGGAGGGACGCAGAGTCTCGAAGCTCTGGGACTCCTTCTCAAGCTGCTCCTCACTGTATTCCACCGCCTTGATGGAAAGACCAATCCGGCGCTCGATCTTGTCTACCTTGATCACGCGGGCCTCCACGTCGTCGCTCACCTTGAGGATATCCTTCACGCGCTCGACGTGCTCCTCGCTGAGTTGCGATATGTGGATCAGGCCATCGATGTCGCCGTCGAGGCTGACAAAGGCCCCGAAGCTCGCGATCTTGGCCACCGTTCCCTTGACGATATCGCCCACCTTGAACTTGGTATCGATGTCCGCCCAAGGGTCGGTGTCGAGCTGCTTGATACCCAGCGAGACACGCTGGTTCTCCTTGTCGATGCTGAGGACCACTGCCTCGACTTCCTCGTTCTTCTTCAGGATCTCGCTCGGGTGGTTGATCTTGCGGGTCCAGCTCAGGTCGGACACGTGGATCATTCCATCGATGCCTTCCTCCAGGCCCACGAAAGCTCCATAGGCGGTGAGGTTGCGCACTGCGCCGTTGATCTGGGTTCCCACCGGGTAGCGGGCCTCGATCTCGTCCCACGGATTGGGCTCCAGCTGGCGCACCCCGAGGGAAATCTTCTGCTCCTCGATACTGATTCCCAGCACCACCGCTTCGATTTCCTGGTCCAGTTCCAGCACATCGCTGGGGCGCGTGATTCGCTTGACCCAGGAGAGCTCGGAAACGTGCACGAGGCCTTCCACTCCGCGCTCCAGCTCCACAAAGGCCCCGTAGGGCAGGAGCTTCGTAATCCGTCCCTTGACCTGAGAACCAATCGGAAACTTGGCCTCGATGTCCTCCCAGGGGTTGTCGGTCATCTGCTTGAGACCAAGGGAGACACGTTCCTTTTCCCGGTCCACGTCGAGAATCTGCACCTCGACCTCCTGGCTGATGCGCAGCATCTCGCTCGGGTGATTGATCCGGCCCCAGCTCATGTCCGTGATGTGCAGGAGTCCGTCCATGCCCTCGAGGTCGACGAAGGCACCGAAATCGGTGAGGTTCTTGACCTGGCCGGTCACCTTGTCGCCAACCTTGACGGTCTGCAGGAAGCGCTGACGACGCTCCGCCCGCTCGGCCTCGATCACCTCGCGGCGACTCAGCACGATGTTCTTCCGCTCGTCGTTCACCTTGACGATCTTGAACTCGTAAATGTTCCCCAGATATTCGTTGAGGTCCTTGGGGGGAATAATGTCGACCTGCGAGCCGGGGAGGAATGCTTCCACTCCCACGTTCACCATCAGGCCACCTTTCACCACGCTCTTGACCTTGCCCTTCACCAGGCCGCCGTCTTCGAACACCTTGACGATCTTCTCCCAGTTCTGCTTGTGGGCTGCTTTTTCCTTCGAGAGGACGACCATGCCCTCATCGTTTTCGAGACGCTCGAGCAGGACTTCCACTTCGTCCCCCTCTTCAATTTCGTCGTCTTCAAATTCGGAAGCGGGAATCACGCCCTCCGACTTATACCCGATATCGACGATCACGACCTGGGGACGGATGTCGAGGATCGTTCCATTCACAATGGAACCTTCTCTGAATTCACGGAACTTCGAATCGATCAATGCATCAAGCTCAGCATTGATCGGCGCATCCGCGACGGCTTCGTTACTCATTTTCTGTAGTTTAAGGTTGGTTGTTGGTTCAAATGCCTTCCGACAGTTACCCCTTTCCTGCGACAACATCGGGGCTCCAACCGCCGTCGCAGCCGCCCCAGCCAACTAGGCCTGAGCGGGGCGCGAAACTAGGTCCCGGCCCCTGAAAATCAAGGGAAATGTCCATAAAGCAGGAGGAGCCCGAGATTCCGCCCGCATGCGGGTAGCGGTTGCCTCGCGCCAACCCGCACCCCTCACACCCACTGCTCCATCCCGCTTGACAGCACCTGCGATTCCCCTATTTTTCGCTCCGCCGGCTCGGCTCACGCGCCCGTAGCTCAATTGGATAGAGCGCCTGACTACGGATCAGGAGGTTAGGGGTTCGACTCCTCTCGGGCGCGCCATTGATAATCAAAGACTTACACAAAGTGCCCTACAGGGCACTTTTTTTGTGTGCCAGTTGTGTGCCAGTTTGGACGGGCAATATGGCAACATCGTAGGGCCCATGACATCCGAAACCAATTCAGCCGAACACCGACCTAGGCTTCAGGCCGCTACCGGCTAGGAAACGAGGATGACATGTCGAGCAGATGGTCCCTGAGAAACTCGACCTCCTCGATCGGTACAACGGCAATCTTGAGGTCGCCGAACCGAGTAATCGCCATATCCTGAGCAGCTGGCTCTACCGGGTGGTTGCTGACCGAAAAAGGCCCGAGACGACGACCCGGTAAAGGTGGTGCCCATCCAAGTGATTGAGAGACGGTGGCACAATCAGATCTGCATGAAATTGCCCATCTATTGTGACAGCCGTCGGAAGAATGGATACTGGGTCTCACACAAGGGATCCTCCCGAAGCAGGGCCCCCCGGAGGTGCTCCTGGTGCGGACCCAGCTTCACTGCAGAAAACACCGGAAGCCGAGAAGCTCCCATGCGCCAGAGGATCGATAAGCCATAGAGTCGGAACCGACCGTAATCAATTCCCCCCAGAACGTAGCCCCGCGAACTCTTGTCCTTCAGCAGTGCGCCCCCTTGCCAAAACCAAGGTCTGCCTCACTGTTCACCCACGCCTGCCGAACGTGGCTCAAATCGTCGACAAGGGACGCTCCACTCGTTGCCGGATTGAAGTTCCCGGTCGGGCCAGTTGCCTGCGGCCAGTCGGCAAGCGCCCACCCAGCCGGCAACAGTCCCCCCGCGGCAAGAATCAACCACACATTCCTCCAGGACCAGGACAGTCTCATTTCAAGATCATTGATTAGTCAGTATCCCGATACAGCCAGGCTCAAGGTGATCTCCCAACCTAGCCGCAGATGGCAACCGCGAAGTTCCGGTCGAAGGATTCGTGCTGACAGAACCCTTCGACGATGATGGGTTGCCTTGTGCGCGTAGTTCCAGGGAAGAGCATGGATCCCTCGAGGAGGGACATCCTTAAAATCGGGGCTCTGGCCGCCGCCGGTTCCGTGGCTGAGTCCCTTGGCGAGGAATCGAACCAAAGCGCAGCCGTAAGCGAGGTACTCCCCCACCTCGGGGCCCCCCGCTTCTTCTTGGAAGGACAACCCTGCACCACTCCAGTCTTCGAAACCTATGTCCCCGACGAGCGGTATTTCCGTCAGTTTGCGGAGGCAGGAACCAGCATCTTCAGCTTTTCGGTCAATCTCGGACATGGCTTCGGTCCGGAGCTATGGCGCGGTCCTGACCGCTTCGACTTCTCCCGCCTGGACACGCTCGCCGAGCGAGTGCTGCGGGCGAATCCGGACGGATGGATCATGCCACGCATCTACCTCTCTCCTCCGGACTGGTGGATTGCGGAGAACCCGGAGGAGCGGCAGCTGCTCGGAGAGGGATCATATGTCTATCGCGAGGGCGTGGGCCATCGCCGGGACGGAAGAGCATTTCCCTCCCTCGCTTCGTCCAAATGGCGTCGTGACACCGCCCACGCCCTGCGCCGGACCGTCCGGCATATGCTCGGATCCGAGTACGGTTCACGGGTGTTCGGCTTCATGGTGACCGGATTGATGAGCGAGGAGTGGTATCACTGGAGCATCCACACCGGCCAACTCAGCGACTACAGCGGCCATGCCCACCGCGCCTTCCAACGCTGGCTGAAGGACAAGTATCAGACGGAGGCAGCTCTCCGGGAGGCCTGGCACGACAAAACAGCGACTTTCGGCCATGCAAAGGTCCCGACCCAAGAGGAGCGGCAGCGCAATCGCGAGCGCACCTTTCGCGATCCGGCCTCCGAGATGCCGGTGATCGACTGGTATCTCTTCTACAACGAGCTCGTTCCCGACACGATCGACTACTTTTGTAAGGCCGCCAAGGAAGCCTGCCACGGGCGCCACGTGGTCGGCTCCTTCTACGCGTACATGTTCGAATTTGGCGGCGATCCCGAGTACGGACACAATGCCCTTGGGAAGCTTCTCCGCTCCGATCACCTCGACTTCGTCATGGTCACTGCCAGCTATCACGACCGTGGTTTGGGCAAGGGTGCTGACTATGCCCGCTCGCCGATCACGTCGGTCCGCCTACACGAGAAACTGTGGTATCACGACAACGACACGGTCTCGTTCCTCTACGATCGTATCCATCAGACGCGTGGAGATCGCGCCACCATCGAGCGCTACCGGCGCGAGTTGGGCGTCACCAAGAATGCCGAGGAGTCGATCTGGCAATACCGGCGTAGCGCCGGCTTTGCCCTCGCAAACGGCGTATTCCAGAGCTTCTTCGATCTCCACGGTGGCTACTTCGACCACCCCAACCTCATGGGCGAGGTCGCGCGCCTCAATACGATCTTTTCTGAGAGCACTGACCACGACTTCTCTTCTACCGCCGAGATCCTGGTCGTCTCGGACGAGGCAAGCTGCTCCTACACCACATTCGAGAGCGGCTTTCTGCAGCAAACCCTGAGACCGGCTCAGCTTTCGTTCTCCAAGATCGGCGCACCTCACGACTCCATCCTCCTGGAGGATTTGGGACGAGTGGACCCCGATCGCTATCGGTTGGTGATCTTCCTGAATTGTTTTCACCTCGGCGACGCCCAGCGCACCTTCATCCGCGATCGAGTGCTGAAGAAGCGGCGCACAGTCGTTTGGTGCTATGCTTGCGGTCTGTTCAATGGTGCCAAGGAGTCGCTTGCCGCAGCGCAAGAACTCACCGGGTTTCCGCTTCGCTGGGGCGAGAGCCAACAACCAAGCCGCGCCCGCATCGTCCTCCAACCCGGCTTCCCCCTCCTTGGGGACCTCGAAGGCACGGTGGGCAGCAGCGACGTCTGGGCGCGCAGGCTCACGGTGGAAGCCGATCCAGGTGTTACACCGTTGGGTCGACTGGAGTCAACCGACCTGACCGCTTTCGCACTGAGACGCGGATCCGACTGGACCTCGGTCTACACGATGAACGCTGTCCTCCCTCCGGGTCTTTGGCGTTCACTCGCCCGCGATGCCGGCGTTCACATCTACAATCAGCACAACGATACACTGTACGCGAATCGCAGCTATGTCTGCCTCAACGCCGACGGAGAAGGAGAACGCACGATCCGCTTCCCCCGCAAGGTCTCCGTCGTCAACACAAGCAATGGAAAACTCCTCCTAGAAGGGGGAAAGACTCTCACTCGGCATCTCCGTCATGGCGAAACGCTGCTACTCCGAATCACATCGTGATGACGAGACTGTTGAATCAACTTACTTGGTTGTGTGCACTATTCCCTGCTTACGACAACCAATGCCCGAGCACAAGAGAAGTGATTCGGGGGACCACTCGTCCGGATGGAGGCGGGCAATCGGCACTAAGTATGGCCACAGCGATCCCGGTGACCGGCGCCCTGGACATCCGCCCACGCAGATTAGCTCAGGCATCGGCTTCGACTCTGGCCGGATCGGCAGACAGACGACAGACGACAGTTTGTGTGTCCCCTGCGAACCTCGGGCTGTTAGAACAGCTCTTTGATGGGCTTGTGCTCAAAAACTGCCCTGGTGACTTCGGGCGGGAGCAGGTCGGGCGACTCGCGGAGTTTCCCGGTGTCGAACACGGTGTGGAGGATGGTGGCCAGGAGGTTTTCCGGGCCATAGGGCTCGGTGGCGGGGCGGCTTCCGGTGCGGTCGGATTTTCCAATGACCTGCCCCATCTTCAATCCGCCGCCGGCCAGAAGAAGGGGAGTCAGCGCGCCGTGGTGATCGGTGCCGGCGTCGCTGTTCTTCTTGATCGGGGAGCGGCCCATCTCGCCGGTGATGACCAGGAGAATGTCGTCGCTGAGACCACGGGCCGCGACGTCATCGAGAAAGGCGGCGACGGCGTGATCCATTTGCGCGCCCAGAGTTTGCATGCCGACGAGGGTGCCGGGATTGTTGGCACCGCCTCCGTGGAAGTCCCAACTGGAATCGACGACGGTGACGAATCCGCAGCCGGCCTCGCACAAGCGCCGGGCCAGGAGCATTTCCTTGCCTAACAGATTGGTCCAGCGGGCTTGATCGACCAGTCGCTTTTTCCCGTTGAAGAGGAAGTGTCTTCCGCCTTCGTGGTAGTCGGCCATGTTGAAGAGATGGCTGGTATCGTATCTGGCGATCGTCTTCGGGTCTTCTTTGGAGAGATCAAAGGCATCGGACATGCCGCGCAGGACCAAGTCATAAGCTTGACGCTGCACCTGGCTCATGGCGTTCGCTCCGGCCATGTGATCCATGTGATGTTTCAATCCATCCAGTTTCTCCATCAAGGCAAACTGCTCGGCGAAGCGATCGGGTGGCAATTTCAAGTCGAAGCTGTCGAATTGCTCTGGTTTACCATCGACGACAAAGCCTTTGTAGGAGCCGCCAAGAGTTCCCGCTCCGGCTACTTGTTCCCGGATCCGGGGAAGGCCGAAGGTGGGAGTGGGAGTTCCCAATTTGAGCCCAGGTTGCACCGCTTCGGGTACGATCACAGCATTCATCGGCACGCCGCTCTCGGGATGGAAAGAGCCGGTGCCGCGCGCGCACATGGCCGCCATCGCTGCGCCAGATTCATGCCTGCCGGTGAGGATCGGAAGGTGGTTGTGGCTGCCGTCATTGGTGGCGAAGGAGCGCACCACGGCGAGGCGATCCGCCCGCTGCGCCATCTTCGAGAGAGTGCCGCCGAACCAGACGCCGGGGATATTGGTTCGGACTTCGCCCGTGCAGCTGCGATTGTTGTTGGGGACGTCGCGTTTTGGATCAAAGGTCTCGATCTGCGGTGGTCCGCCCTGGAGAAAGAGAAAGACGACGGACTTGTTTTTCAAGACGCTCTTGTCGATTGCGGCCTGGGACCGCGTAGCTAGCAACCCGGGGAGGGCGAGTCCGCCGAGGGTGCCGATGCGGAGGAAGTCGCGGCGCCTCATGCCTCGAGGGCCATGGGCAAATCTTCGGTCGGTGACGGTTAACATGAATCGGCCCTTGGATGCACACCAAGTATGCCAAAGTGTCCACGGGATAACAATGCAAACTCCCGTTCGTCAGGGAACCAACCGGGATGCCGAAGCTCGAGGGGGTCAGGCTTCAGAGCGGACGGCAGCCAGGCGGCAAGCTTGTGCTGTCTCGCCATTGTCAAACAGTCAACGGTCCAGCCGGAGGTATAAGCGGCT
>CAWWCX010000043.1:0-16443 GCA_963935445.1 uncultured Roseibacillus sp. | reverse complement strand
CCGCCGAGGAGGAAGCTCCCGCCGAGGAGGAAGCTCCCGCTGAGGAGGAAGCTCCGGCCGAGGAGGAAGCTCCCGCCGAGGAGGAATGATCAGTCGAGCACCACTAAGAAGCCAAGAGACTTACTATGCCGGACGAGGCTGACAGCGACGAAAAAAAAGAAGTTCTCGATTTGATCGACGAACAGAAGAAACCGTCGCGTCGAGAACGACAGCGTGCGAAGGCTGCCGAGCAGAAGACCGTCCAGGACCAGAAGGACGAAGCGCTGGATATCATCGACGAGGATGAGCAGAAGAAGGCGGCTGCAGTACGTAAGACCGAGAAGTCCGGGAAGAAGCAGCTTCCTACCATTTCAAAGCTGGCCGATGAAGTTCAGGACCCTGACTTCATAGTAAGTAGTGCGGCTTCATCGTCCACGCCAGTGGCGGATGAGGAAGTCCAGGAGGAAGAAGCCGGCGTCGTGGAAGGCAATACAATCAGCATCAAGCCGCCCATTATCGTAAGCGTGCTGGCAGAGATGATGGGGTTGAAGCCGTTCGAGATCATGAAGGATCTCATCCAGCTTGAGGTCTTTGTCGCTCCGAACCAGGCGATTGAGCCAGAGGTTGCGGAGAAGGTCTGCGAGCAGCATGGATTTGTTTTTGAGCGTGAGAAGCGTGAGAAGGGTGGAGGTGTTCACAAGGTCGAGGAAGTCATTGAGGAACCGGAGCCAGAGCAGGATGAACCGGAAGAGAAGCTGGAGTTGCGGGCTCCCATCATCACGTTCATGGGTCATGTTGACCACGGAAAGACCTCCCTTCTCGACTACGTGCGCAAGTCCAAGGTTGTCGATGGTGAAGCGGGTGGAATTACCCAGCACATTGGCGCCTACAGGGTTGAGCATGAGGGGCATCCCATCACGTTCATTGATACCCCTGGTCATGCGATCTTCACCGAAATGCGGGCCCGCGGGGCGGATGTGACTGACATCGTGGTTCTGGTTGTCGCCGCTGACGACGGCATCATGCCGCAGACGAAGGAGGCTATCAGTCATGCCAAGGCAGCGAAGAAGACCATCATCGTGGCGATCAACAAATGTGACGTCCCGGGTGCGGATCCAATGCGGGTGAAGACCCAGTTGATGGAGCACGACCTGGTGCCGACTGACCTGGGGGGCGTGGTGGAAACAGTCGAGGTATCTGCAATTACGGGTCAGGGAATGAACGAACTTGCTGAGCTCATGGCTCTGCAGGCCGAGGTGCTCGAACTGAAGGCGAATCCCGGAGCAAACGCGCGGGCGGCCGTGATTGAGGCCAAGGTACAGCCGGGCAAAGGTCCAACGGCCACGGTGATCGTGGAGGCCGGAACACTGAAGGTTGGGACACCCTTCATTTGCGGACCGTATGCAGGTAAGTTGAAGTCGCTCCTGAATGACCGGAACGAGCAGGTCAAGGAGGCGGGTCCTGCAACCCCGGTGGAGGTGCTTGGCTTTGCCGAGTTGCCGAATGTCGGAGATGAACTGGTTGCCATGGAGAGTGAGCGTTCAGCCAAGAAGCTGAGCGATGAACGCCAGCTGGAGCTTCGTCAGGAGCGTCTGGAGCGACCAAAGAAAAGCCGCATGGAAGACATGCTGGCGATGGTGCAGGGCGGTCAGAAGGTGGAGCTCAAGTTGATCCTGAAATGTGATGTGCAGGGGTCAGTGGAAGCTATCCGGAGAGCCATCGGAGAGGTGGAATCCGACAAGGTCGAAGTGAATTTCATTCATGCCGCCGCGGGATCGGTCAGCGAATCTGATATCCTGCTGGCCAGTAGCTCGGATGCCGTGGTGCTGGGCTTCAACGTGAAGGTGGAGAGCAATGCCGTGAAGGCCGCCAAGCGCGAGGGAGTGCAGGTCAAGCTCTACTCCATCGTCTATGAACTCATTGACCAGGTGAAGGATGCCATGCTGGGCCTGCTTGAGCCCGAGCTTCGCGAAAAGGTTCTTGGTCATGCCGAGGTGAAGCAGGTCTTCAAGGTCAAGCGGGGTCGGGCAGCAGGATGCCTCGTGGCGGATGGAAAAGTCACTCGCACGGCCCATGCGCGCGTGCTGCGCGGAGGAACGCCCGTCTTTGATGGCAAGATGTCGACCCTGAGACGGATTCAGGACGACGTGGAGGAAGTCAAGCAGGGCATCGAGTGCGGGATCCGCCTCGGGGAGTTCAACGAGTACGAGGTCGATGATGTGATCGAGTGCTACGAACTCGAAAAAATCGAGCAGACGCTCTAACGGCTGCAGCCGCGTATTTGAATTTCTGGGAGGTGAGCCATGTCGCGGCGGATGGACAGAGTGAATGAGCTGCTGAGACGGGAGATCAGTGCTGTCGTTCAGCGGGAGTTCGAGTGGGACGGCTCACTGGTTACCATCAATGCGGTGGAGGTTTCCCAGGACCTGAAGGATGCGAAGGTCCACGTGGGAGTTCTTGGAGGGCGGGAGGAAAAGGTGATCGGGCGCCTGAACGACCAGCATGGATTCATACAGGTGCGGGTCATGAAGCGGGTGGTTCTCAAGAACACACCGGTTCTGCGTTTCGTTGGCGATCACTCGGTGGAGCGGGGAGTGGATATTGTCACCTTGCTAGACGAAGTTGCAGATATTCCTACTGCGCCCCCGGTAGAGGAAGAGAGAGGCGAGGACTCTCCGGCTGAAGACCGGTAAGGGACGAGGCCCCCTATTCGGGAAGAAGTTGCGGGTTGTGGCGATAAATTAGCCACAATTTTGGAAATGGGCTCTCCGGATTTCGTTCATAGTAGAGATAGCCCGATGCTTTGTTAGGGTTCGGTGGATTTGCCTCGTCATGCTGCCGGACGAATGGGAATAATTATCTGACGGCAATCTCCAACCCGCACACGATTAAACATGACTAAACACACTAAACTTCCGGTTCGTTGGATTCTGGTGATGGGTGCCATTTCGGCTCTCTCGGCAGGGTGCAAGGAGACTCCGTCAGCAAGCAGAGGAGGCGGCTCAGAGCCTGTGAGCCCGGGGACGGAACAGAATGCCGGCAATAGCGGGCAGGAAGAACCCGCTCCTGAAGAGGCTGTCCCCCATGTTCCAGACCCAACTGAAATCGAGTGACCGGCTCATCTTCTATGGACGAGTTTGAGACTGTGGATGGAGCAACCGGGGAGGGGTCCCAGACCTGGGAGGGCCCCCTTGACACCGCTATCATGTTCGTGGACCTGGTAGATTCATCAGTCTTTGCCAGTGTTCTGGGCCTCAAGGAGTATTCCGATTACGTAGGATCCTTCCACAACGTCGTTCGCGTGCAGTGTGACCACTTTTTTGAGCATTGCCTTAAAGGCAAGTATGAGAAAGGGCGGGACTACGAATATTATGTGATGGGGGACCAGTTGGTGTTTTTCATGCATACGGAGAAGCCCTCGAACGATGTATACCTCCTGACCACGCTGGGGATTACGCTCAAGGCTGCCTGGGTTGCCTCTTCCTTTAACCGGGAGCGGGTGGAGCGCAGGTCGGCTGCCGCTGAAATCGCGATTGGAATCAACTTCGGAACTGTCTGGGCGAAGCGCGTGAGCTCAGGTTTCGAAACGCATGGATATGCGATCAATCTTGCGAAGAGAATTGAGTCCCATTCCCGTGATGGGCAGCACTTCAGGATTTTCCTCTCGGATACAGCCTTCAACCTGCTTCATACGCGGATGCGAAACCTGCTGTTCAGCGAAAGGGAATTCGCTTCAGGGAAGGGGATTCTTGGACAGTTCGGGGTCTATGAGATTGTGGATGCTTTTGTCGACTCGGTGGACCGAATGGCTCCTGAAATTGCGGAAGTCTTCGAGGAGTTGGTCGAGGCAGCCATCGATAGCACCAGCAGGGATCTCTGGATTCACAGTGCGTATCAGGTCTACAGTGAAAGGCTGCATGGAGTCGTGACTGAGAGCGCTGCTGAGCGGTGCCGGAGCGTGCTCAACTATCAGCCTGACAATGCGGTGGCGCTGTATTACCTCGCTCAGTTTCATCGGGAGCAGGGGGACTTGGATCTGGCTGAAATCTCTTACCTGCAGCTTCTGAGGGCATGGCCGCATTTTGGACATGGTCATCTCCAGTTCGGGAGGTGCCTCCTGGAAATGGGGAAGGAGCAAGAGGCCCGGACTGCGTATCTCCATGCTGAACGTCAGGGGTTGGTGGAGGCGAGCGAGTGGAGGGCAGGCCTTGTGGAGGAGGATGCAGAAGGGCAGCAGGGACAATAGCGCTGGAGGGGGACAAATGCCGCTCCATGCGGGGAGGGGAGACTCTGCACTTTTTGATGGGGGTGCCTCAGCTTGCAAGCCTGCCTGAGCCTGTAATCCCCCGGTCCGCAAAAGCAATCTGGCCGCCATGGTTTCTTTCAGGTTCGTGTAATGATGCGGGTAGTTTCAAAGCACCGTCCGGTCCTGCGTTTTGTTGGTGTTCATCTGGGGGTGGATGTCTCCACCGCGGCCCGGAGAGTGAAGAGGGATCGATGAACCAGGCCGGATTTGGGCGGTCCCCGTCAGTTTCAGTTGCCGCGCCTCAACACAGCGGCTAGAGGACAGCGGTGAACGCGATTCGAAAGTTGGGGAAACACCGGTGTGGAGCCCTGATGAGCGTGCTCTGTCTGGCCTGGGTGGGCTGTGAGGACCAAAACCCCGCGAAGACGGGGGACGCTACGGAGAAGCCGGGGCCATACGGGGCTGCAGCAGGAGAGGCCAGGCCCGAGACGCCAGATGAGACCGAACCGGAAGTTCCTGCCGGGCCGAAGACTGATTCGGTTCCGGGAGGGGCCGAGGGACAGGGCAGAGCGGAGGCCTCTCCGAAGCCGGAAACGGAGGACGGTTTCAGGGGGAAGGCGGAGCACAAGATGGATAAGAGTGCGGAGCCTGCGGCGCCGGTTACGCCTTGGACGGTAGCCGATGCGGGGTTCGCCAGCAGATTACCTGCGGCCACGGACTATTATCTCGATGCCCGCAAATTGGGGGAGATCTGGAAATGGCTAGAGGAGGCGGGAGCCTTGGCAGAGGGGCGGGAGTTCCTGCGAAAGTCGTTAGAAGAGTCGGGACTGCCGAAGGAGATCCTTGGCTTGCTGACGGAGGGAATCGGGGCCGCCCCTGACCTCCTGGGAGAAGAGGTTTTCCTTGCTGGTCAGGGAATGACCTGGACGTTGGAGACCGCGGTGGGGGTAAACACTTTCATGAACCGTGTGCTGGGGGAAGCCCTGGCGGGAGACCTTGCGGCCGGAAACATGGAGTTTTTCCTCGATGAAGGGCAAGGCATGGAGGAGGAGATGGTGGAAGGTCTCGGTAAGTGGTTCGAGAGCCAGCTGGAGAAGGAGGAGGGTTTTCCAAAGGCTTCGCTTTATGCCGGAGGCCGGGTGAGGGACGGCGAGCGACGGGCTGAAGTGGTGCAGTGGGTAAAGGGTGCGTTGTCCCTCGCCGTCAAGGAGATGGAATCAGCCAGGGCCATCAGTTTCGAGCGAGGTGGGGCGAATTGGACGGGATTCGAGATCAAGGTGGAAACTCTTGAAGGCTTGCGTGATGAGGATGCCCCGGAGGGGTTTGATACCCGGGCATGGCAGCATCTGTTGAAACAGATCGGAAAATGGAGTGTGGTGGTGGCCTGTGCCGAAATTGGTGACTACGTGGTGATGGCAGCGGGAAATGGCCAGGAGTCTATCGAGGTGGTGGGTGACACTGGGGCCTCACTGGCGAGTTCGAAGGCCTTCCGCTTCTTTGAACAGTTCCCGGCTGAGGAGGTTGTCTCGTTGTGCTGGTGGAGCAGGGAGCTGAGTGCGGCGAGTCAGAAGGGCGTCTCCTACCTGCCGTTCTTCGAGGGGGCCCTGGAAGGACTCAAGGGCAGCCAGCTCAAACGGGGTGAGGACATGGTGGAGGCCCTGAAGGACTTCAACCGGAACTGGCAGGCACGTCGAACCGGAGAGCCTCACGATTTCACCGGGACGGTCCTGGTCGGAGATGATATTCGGTTGGAAGGCCGTGGGGGGTGGCTGGGTGCAGGGCTGGATCTCAAGGTTCCGCTCAGATTCGCTAAGGCGTTTTCCGCTCTGGAAAAAGTCCCCTTCGTGCGGGCGCATTGGAAAATGAACCCCGACTACGTCCGGCAGGGGAACCAGCAGGTGGATGCGGGAATGCGTCTTCTCAAGTTGGTGGTGGATGAAGTGATGGAAGCGCTGGGAGATGAAGCGGAGGGCAATGATGAGGAGGAGCAGGCGGTCCGATGGAAGCGAGATCTCAGCAGGGGGTTGAATGATATCTTGCGTGGTTATCGGGAATACTTTTCCAAGGCCTTCGGGGAGGAGGGAGCATTCGTAATGGACCTGCAAGGGGAAATGATTCCCGCGATTGGAGTGGAGGAGGATGTGATCCGGAAGGGACGCATTCCCCGGGCAGCCTATATCAAGCCGGTGTTGAAGCGGGAGGCACTCTCGGAGTCATGGGACATCTGGGAGAAGGCGTTTACCAATCTCTTTGGAGTCCTGGCGGAGACCTTGGATCAACCAATTCCCTTTCCCAGCACGATGACGGCCGAGAAGGATGATTTGCGCACGTATTTCTTTCCGCTGCCCTTTGCCACCGACGATTTTCTTCCGAGTGTATCCGTCAGTGATGATCTCTACATTCTCGGCACGTCAAAGGGCCTCTCTGAGAGTCTCTACGAAGCGGCCCTCAAGGAAAAGGGCGGGGAAAAGGAGGCCGGGCTCTGGGTTGAGGTTGATACCGGCCAGCTCTGGGATTTCTGTGGGGTATGGATCGACTTCTACGAGGAGAGCCAGGCTGCAGCCGCGGATATTGAGGAAGATGAATTGAAGCGGGCGGATCAATTACTCCCGGTGCCGGAGCAGGGTCCGGATTTCCCCCGGGAGGAGGAACTGGAATTTGATGTGGATGAGCTTCCGGATGCTGATCAGGTGCCAGTTCCCGATAAGATGATGGTTGAGGACCCCTTTGGGGCGCTGTTTTCATTTGCTGAGCCCGAACTCCTGCGAGGTTGGCTGGACAAGGTGCGTATCCTGCGGGGAATCCGTGTTCACCGCCGGATGGAAGAGGAAATGCCTCGCACCACGGTCCGGATCAGGGTCGAGCGTTAGCCGGTGTTGAAATCTTGGGGGTCCTTTGGCCCAGAGATCTCCCCGCTCTGATGCGGGCACGTTTTTCTTGCGCTCTTGGGTTTCACGGAGACAATCCGCGCCCTCCCGCTGAACGTTCCAACCGTCCATGGGCCAATCGATCACAGCCGCCGGTATTGGCGAGATAGTCTCCGCACATGAGCGATTCGTGCTCCTGAGCCACACCCGTCCGGATGGCGACGCGATTGGATCGGAGGTAGCCCTGAAGTCCGTGCTGGAATCCCTGGGAAAATCGGCGCAGGCCCTCAATGAGGATGGAGTGCCGGATAACCTGACCTTCATGGCGGGATCCGAGCAAGTCGAGCGGCCGTCCGGTCCGGTAGAGGCTGACGTGGTGATCGCGCTGGATACGGCCAACCGGGAGCGACTGGGGGGGAATTGCCTGGAGGCCGTGGGCGAGGGAAAACTGTGGGTGAACATCGACCATCACATTTCCAACGAGGAGTATGGAGATCATTTCCTCGTCGAGCCGGAGGCGGCTGCTACAGGTGAGGTGCTCTACGGTTTGTTTCGTGAGCTCGACTGGCCCGTGCCCGAGGTGGCTCGTGACGCACTCTACATCGCCCTGTCGACCGACACGGGATCGTTTCAGTATTCCAATACGACAGTGCGCACGCACGAGATGGCGGCTGATCTGGTGGGGCGGGGGCTGGATGTGGCGAAGCTCACGGCCAAGCTTTACCATGATTACCCGTTCCGCCGGGTTGAGCTCCTGCAGGCCCTCCTGCAAACGATGCGCTTGACGGAGGATGGCAGGATTGCCTGGTGGACTCTTTCCGGGGAAACGAAAAGGCGCATCGGTATGCAGGCCGGGGATTCGGAGGGGTTGATCGATGTGCTGCGCGCGATCCGTGGAGTGGTAGTTTGCGCCTTCGTTGAGGAGATTGCAGACGGGAAGATCCGGCTTTCGCTGCGATCCAAGGATCCGGCAGTGAACGTTTGTGACATCTGTGCCCGCTTCGGTGGAGGAGGACACGCCCTGGCGGCTGGTGCGCGTATGCAAGGTCCTGTCGAGGAGGCGGTGAAACGTCTGCTTGAAGTGGCGACCGAGACTGTGGAAGGAGCTTTCTCAGCATTGAACGAATGAACGAACCGAATATTGCAGCAAGCGGAGTTCTCCTGGTGGACAAGGACCCCGGGATGACTTCTCACGATGTGGTCGCGATCGCGAGGCGCTCGATGGGAATAAAGAAAATTGGTCACTGTGGAACATTGGACCCGATGGCGACCGGCCTCCTCATGCTGGTGGTGGGGAGGGCCACCAAGATTCAGGATCTCCTCATGAGCGAGGATAAGGAATACGTTGGAACGATTACGCTTGGAGCAACGACCAATACGCAGGACGCGGAAGGGGAAGTGCTCGAGGAGCAGGAGGTGCCGGAATTCGATGAAAATGAATTGCGGTCTGTGTTTGAGCGCTACTCCGGGGAATTCGAACAGGTTCCGCCCATGGTTTCCGCAATCAAGAAGGATGGGGTGCCCCTCTACAAGCTTGCGCGCAAGGGCAAGGAGGTGAAGAGGGACCCACGCCCGGTCTATGTCACGTCCTACGAGCTGACGCGCACGCAATACCCTGAGATCGATTTCAAGGTGAACTGCTCCAAGGGTTTTTATGTGCGAACCTATGCACATGATATTGGTGCGGCCCTGGGTTGCGGAGGGCATCTCTCCTCTCTCCGGCGGACTCGCTCCGGAAAATTCACTCTCGACCGGGCGGTGAAGGTCAACACCTTGAAGGAGGCCGGGGCTCAAGAACTGATCGACTCGATGGTCAGTCTGGCGGAGATTTCATTGATGCGGGGTGCGTGATGTGGTCCATGCGCCGTTCTTGATGGAACTACTGGCCAGAACGGGAGAGTGTGGGAATGATGCTGAAGGTTTCCAGGATCGCTGATCTCCATGAGGTGGCGGGGCCGCTGCACCTGGCACTGGGAGTATTTGATGGCGTGCACCTGGGCCATCAGGCGGTGATTGGCTCTGCCGTTGAGGGCTCCCGGAAGAGCGGAGGAGTGGCGGGAGTGCTGACCATGGACCCGCATCCCATTGAGGTGCTCAGGCCTGAAGCCGCCCCGCGCCGGATTCTGGCCTCCCTGGCGCACAAGGAGAGGCTGCTCTCCAGCCTCGGGGTAGAGATCATGCTGGTTCTGCAATTTGACCTAGAGGTGGCAAGCCAGCCCGCGGAGGAGTTTGCGCAGGAACTTCTCGCCGTCCCCGGCCTCCGGCAACTGGTGGCAGGGGAGGACTGGGCGTTTGGACGGGAGCGTCGGGGAACAATGGAAATGCTTGCCCGGGTGGGTGGCTGCCACGGAGTCGAGGTGAGGGCCGTGCAGGCCGTGATGCTCGGGGGAGCGAGAATCAGCAGTACACGGTTGCGGAAGGCCCTGTCCGAAGGAGACCTCAAAGCAGCTTCCGGAATGCTGGGGCGCCCCTACACGTTGATGGGGCGAGTAGTGCGTGGCGAGCAGCTCGGGCGCAGGCTGGGCTGGGCCACTGCCAATATTGCGGTGGGAGACGAGCAGGTGCCCCCAGACGGGGTCTATGCGGTCGTTGCGAATTGCGGAGAAAAGGAGCTGCAGGGGATAGCGAATCTCGGGGTGCGCCCTACGGTGGATGGAAACCGCCGGTTGCTGGAGGTTCACCTTCTCGATTTCGAGGGCGACCTCTACGGGAAGCTGATGGAAGTTCGTTTTGGGGCCTATGTGCGGGCCGAGAGGAAGTTTGAAGGAATGGAGCGGCTCCGGGAGCAGATTCAGTGTGACGTGGCAGAGGTCCGGGGACTCTTTGAGCGGGGGCAGGCGGAGTTTCGGTAGGCGGCTTCGTTGATGCAGAGAAGGGCGGTCCAGGGTTCCCCCAGGTCATGAGGGCGTGGAACATCGCCTGTTGAGACGGAGCAGCGGCAACAACCATCCACGCTGTCCCTCCGAATGATTTCGCGGAGGATTGAGTCGATGAAAAAGCACCTGCTTGCCGTTAGAAGGTGCCGTTGAGCTTCCGACCAATCCAGAAGAGAGAGAGCAGGGCCACGAGGGATGCTGCGACGTACCACTTGTCCCACTGTGACTCGGGGATGATCTGCGGCCGGGGTTCCGGAAGGGCAAAGATCTCCTGCGCGAGTTCGTCGAGCTTGGATGCGTCGACAAGTTTCCCGCGGGAGACGCGGGAGAGTTCTGCGAGTACGTCGGGCCGGGCGGGATGACCGGTCTTCTCGATCTGGGTTCCCTCCGCGATGATGCGCACCTTGACCGCGCCCTCTTCGCTTTCCGAGGTGCGGGCGGAGACGATCCAGTCGCCGGGTTGCGTCACCTTGAAACGCCCCGTGAAGGCTCCCCAGGCTTCATCCTCCTTTGCGAGCTCAAAGCGGCGCACGCTGCCGTCGGGCGCCGTGAGGTCGACGAGGACGGAGCCCTCCTCGAGCGGTGCGCCATTTTCCTGGAAGGCATTGGCATTGATGGTCACGCTTTCTCCGGGGCTGGGGCGCTCCGGGGTGAAGTAGAGTCGGACGCGCTCCCCGGCCGCCATGTTGCGCTGGTAGGACATCCAGCGTGCGACCTGGCCCCAGAAGCGGTAGTGGTAGAGATCTTCCACCCCACGGCGCCAGCGCCAGGCGGAGTCGATGCCCATGAAGAGGACCTTTCCGTTGCCGGCGCGGCTGGTCACGATGAGGGGAATGCGATGGCCGAACTTGGGGTGTCGGCGGTTAGTGTGGACAGCCAGGACCTCGGTGCCACTCTTGGCCCGGATAACCGGAGCATGCCAGTAAAAGCCGGGCAGGCTGCGCCAGATAATGGGATTTTCCTCCTCGGTATCGCCCAGCATGGTGAGCAGAGAACTACGGCCCTCGGTAGTGAGAGAGAGGGGTGAGGCGGTCGCTTCCTCCTGTCCGTCCTTCATCTCCTCATCGAGGACGACGGGGAGGAGGTCCCACAGTTCGGTGTCCCTGAGGCTGAACTGGTGGCCCTGCCAGCCGGGGATGAAGACGATGCCGGAAGCCTGGTTCTCGACCAGGCCCTTGAGGAGCTCGGCCTGTTCCTTGGTAAGCATGCCTTCACCAACTCCGACATCGCCGACAAAGATCACGTCGTATTTCTGCAGCTCCTCGAGCTCGTCCGGGAAAGCGGTGATGTAGTCCGGCCCATCTCCTTCGCCCAGTTGAGGGTGGAGGAGGAGGCAATCGACGTCGACCCCCGGATCGCGGGAGAGCGCGTTGCGAATGAAGCGGTATTCCCAGCGCGGCAGGGTTTCAATGACCAGCACACGGATGGACTCCGGGCGGCCAGCAATGTTGAAGCGTCGTCGATTGTTTTTTTCGACCAGTTCGCCATCGGCGAAGGGGATCGAAAGCTCGAGGGTCGAGCTTCCCTCCTTCTGCAGGCGCCAGAGGATGGCATCGTAGTAGGTGCTGTTGCGGGGAATGGTGATGTTCTTGGTGCGCTCCACGCCGGACTGATCGCGGATACGGACGATGGTTCGGACATCGCGATCGAGGGAGGATTCAATTGTAAAAGGGATTTGCACGTTCTCGCCCACGATGCCGTATGTGGGAGCGCTGACGGTCAGGAGATCCAGGTCGGGCAGGCGCGTGCGCGCGCCGGTGACAACCGAGTAGAGGGGAATGTCCTTGAGACGCATCTTCTGTGCGGCCGCCACCGGGGCAGGCTTGTCACGAGCATTCCAGTCGCCATCGCCGATCATGACGACGGCCCGCAGGTCAGGCCTGGTGTCTACCAGGTCGGAGAGGGCGGAGTAGATGTCTGTTACCGCGAGAGAAGAAATCTCAGGATCCGGGCTCTCCGGATCAACGCTGAAAGCTTCTACGGAAACGCGATTTTTTCCACCTTCCTCCAGAAGACTCCAAAACCCGGTTTCCAGGATGGTGTCGACCATGTCGCTGCGGCTGACAACCTCGCGATTGCTGCTCAGCTCCTCAGGGAGCTGGGCGTCAGCGGTCGTCATGGATCCGGATCCATCGTGGAGGATCACGATCTCGGGCTGCTGGGCGGGTTCGATCGTCCTGCGCCACTCGGGGTTGAGCAGGAAGAAGGCGGTCACGGTGGCGCAGGTAAGACGGAGGAGTTCCAGAATGCCGGTTCGTCCCGGCCGCACGCTGCGTTTCCACGCTATCACACAGAGAACGAGGATCAGGAACCAACCGACCAGGCCCGTGATGGCGATGGGCAGGGGGGCGTTGAAGTGGAGATTGCCGATATTAAAACTCACGTCAGGAGGGAGTCTGGGGCGAGGGCGCCGTGCTGGTCTCGACGCGCTTGGGTTGGAGGCACAAAAGCGCCTCGAGGATGAGGAAGACGAGCATGGCGATCAGGAAGGCACGCCAGACGGGTCGGGAAAGGCTGCTGTCGCCGGAGGCGTCCTTGTCTTCCAGCAGGGTGTAGCCTGTATCGGTAAGGGCTGTTTCAAGTTCGGCATTGGTGAGAACCTCGAGCGAGTCTTCCATGGCCGGCCGATTCACGGCCATGGTGCGTTCACCGAGGCGGTAGACCCCTGCCTCGTAATCAGCATTCCCGGGATCCCCGTCGGCGTAGGAGTCGATGCGGCTACGGACTTCCTCACCCACGGGGCGGGCGGAGTCCTCGCCAGCTGTGCCGAAGAATCCGGCACCCATTCGTGTGTTGCCCTCTTTCAGACTGCGCTGCAGGGCCACGAGGTGAAGGGCGGTTTGCTCGAGATTGGACCAGGTGTAGCTGGGAAGGGTTGAGAGGAAGAGAACCTGGCCTGCCTCGATGACGCGACGGGCAAGAAGAGGCTCGTCGTCCTGCCAGGATGCAAGGGCCGTATAGTCACCCACGATGCCGCGTCGTTTGATGGCACGAACGCGATCCATGGGCAGTGGTGAGCCGTCAAGAGAGTCGCGGAACGCCCCATCGGAACGTTCCCAGTCGTCAATGATGAAGTACTTGTCCTTGGGAGCTTCCGCGACGGGATCCCAGGACAGGCCGCCGAAGGCCGCTTTGGAATCATCGGAGGAGGGAAGGAACAGAACGATTCCGCCTTTCTGGACGTATTCAAACATCTGGTCCGAGACTGGGGGCTCGGGCAGGGGGGCCTTCCAGACAATGAGGGAGGCGGAGTCGAAGTTGATCTGGTGGGCGAGGTTGGGATTGCGGACGGTCACTTCCTGGTTGGCAAAGCCGGGATCGAGGGCCTTGGTCAGGGACTTGAGGGTTTCCGTATCGGTGGAGTTCTCGACGACGAGGAAGGAGCGCACGGGAGCTTCCTTGCCGTAGGCGTAGAAGGACACGTTGTTCCGCTTGTTGGCGTTGTCGGTGATGGACACCCAGCCGTGGCCTCCCCCGGTGGCCCCGGCGAGGGGAAGGCGGCGCTGGAAGCGCTGGGTTTGCCCATTGAAGGCGACTTCGCTCCCGGAGCGGGCGCCCATGTGATCGACCGTGACGGTAACGGCGGTGGGACCGGTATCCTCCTCGCGGTTGAGTTCAAGATCGATGACGAGGTCTCCCGTTTCACGGCGGGCGGAGATGACGCGGACGGCAAGATCGTTCCGTTCCCGTCCGTTCAGGGCCAGAATGCGCAGCTTGGACTGGAATTCTGCTTCCTTGAGCGTAGTACGGAAGGCCTCCCAGCGGTTGTCCTCAGGATTCCAGTTATCCTTCTGAAGGTCGGAGGCAACCCAGATTTCGTTCCGTCCGGGCTTGGCTTCCTTGATGTAGTCGAGGGCGATTGCGAGCATGCCCGGAATGTCGGAAGAGGCGTCGGTGGGGGCCGTGAACGAGAGTTCTGGCAAGACCTCGGGGGAAGGGACCTCCTGGGCGGTCCCCGTGGCACTGTCGATGAGGACGAGGCGGGCCCCGTCAAGCTCCTTCATGGCAGCGGCCACCTGGTTCAGGACAGCGTTGCGTTTGGAAAGCGTGATGTCCTTTTCCGCGCGCTCCATGCTGGGGGAGCGATCGAGAATGAGAATTACGGTCTCCACCCGGCCGCCACCCCAGCCGAAGAACCCCCCTGCGAGCGGCCGGGCGATGGCGAATACGAGGGCGGCGATGGCCAGTGAGCGCATGAGCAGAATGAGGAAGTGCTTCAGGCGCTTCTTGCCGCGCGATTCCTTGGTCGCCTTGAGCAGGAATTGCATGGCGCCCCATTCCACGGTGCGGAAACGGCGTCGGTTCAGCAGGTGGATGATGACCGGGATGGAGACTGCGAGGAGCCCCCAGAGCATGGCTTGCTGAAGAAAGGACATGTTGCGTCAGAGGTTCAGTATTCAGCTGTTGAAGCCAGGACTGCACACCGTCCCGATACCGTGTCCTGTCTACTGGATACTGAGATCATCGCTTTCCCTTCTTGGGTAAACGGTTGGTTAGGAAGTCGCGTAGAACTTCCTCGTAGTCCCGGTCAGAGGTGACGAGGTGGTAATCTGCATGGACGTCATGGCAGCGCCCCTCCACAGCACCGAGGAATTCCTGGATGGCGCTGGCATACTCGTTGGCAATCAGATTCGGTTCGGCAACGATGGTTGTGCTGTCCTCGAGGTCGACAAAGCGGTAGGGGCGCGTGAAATCGAACTGGATTTCCTGCGGGTCCATGAGGTGAAAGACAGCCACGTCATGCTTGCGGTAGCGCAGGTGCTGGAGGGCATCCCCGAAGGCGTCCGGATCGGTGAAGAGGTCGGAAAGGATGACGATGAAGGCCCGCTGGCCGACTTTCTCCGCCACGGTGTGGAGGGCATCCACGAGTCCCGTCTCGCCCTTGGGTTCCAGCGTTCCGAGGATCTCGAAAAAGTTCTGGAGGTGAGCCGGACGCCGGCTGGGCGGCAGTTCGAGGTGGAGGCTGTCGTCGCAGCAGGAGAGGCCCGCCGCATCGCCCTGGTTGACGAGAAGATAGGCGAGGGTGCCGGCGAATTTGCGGGCGAACTGTATCTTGGAGTCGAACTCGCCGGAGGCGTATTTCATCGACCCGCTGCAATCGACAACAAAGTAGGTCCGAAGGTTGGTGTCGGCCTCGAATTCCTTGATGTAGTGGCGGTCGGAGCGGGCGTAGGCCTTCCAGTCAAGGCGGCGGGTGTCGTCGCCCGCGACATACTTTCGGTACTCCGCGAATTCCACCGAAGAGCCGCGGTGCGGGGAGCGATGCTTGCCGACCACGTTGCCGATCATGGCCATACGCGCTTCCACCGGCAGGGCCCCCAGCCGGGCGAGGACGTCAGAGTCTAGGAAATCGTATTTCACGTCTTGGCGATCGGGGCCCGTGCTCTGCAGCCCGGACGGTTGGTCCCCGGAGGAAAGCTCCGGATTCCAGCAGGCGCTAGTCTTCCCTCATTTCCTCGACGAGGCGTTCGACGACTTTCTTGGAGGTCATTCCCTGTGACTCGGCGGCGAAGTTGGTAATCACACGGTGGCTGAGCACGGGGACGGCTACGGCTTCGATATCCTCCAGCGAGGCCATATAATTCCCGCGCAGCGCGGCCCGGCCCTTGGCTCCCAGGACGAGATACTGGACAGCGCGCGGCCCGGCTCCCCAGCCGACGTATTCCTTGATCCAGGATGGGGCGTCATCGGAGGCGGGACGAGTCTTGCGCACGATCTCGACGGCATAGTCGTAAATATGATCGGGGACCGGCATGCGGCGCACCAGTTTCTGGAAGGCGAGGACCTGCTCTCCGGTGACGAGGGCCTCGAGGGGTTCGTGGTCGACGCCTGTGGTCTCGCGGGCGATGCGGCGTTCTTCTTCCTCGGTCGGGTAATCGACCTCAATGAGGAACATGAAGCGGTCGAGCTGGGCCTCGGGAAGAGGATATGTGCCCTCCTGCTCGATCGGGTTCTGGGTGGCGAGGACAAAGAAGGGTTTTTCGAGGTCATAAGTCCGTCCCAGGACGGTGACTCTGTTTTCCTGCATCGCCTCCAGCAGGGCTGATTGCGTCTTGGCAGGTGCCCGGTTGATCTCGTCCGCGAGGAGAAGGTTGGCGTAGATCGGGCCCTGAATGTATTCGAATTCACGTTTGCCGGTGGCGGCGCTCTCCTGGATGATGTCAGTTCCGGTGATGTCTGCGGGCATCAGGTCCGGAGTAAACTGAATCCGGCTGAAGGAGAGGTGCATGCATTTACCCACGCTCGAAATGAGAAGGGTCTTGGCCAGGCCGGGGACTCCCATGAGGAGCGCGTGGCCACGGGAGAAGAGGCACACGGCGAGTTGCTCGATCACCTCATGCTGGCCGATGATAACCTTGCCCAGTTCGTCCCGAAGGGACTGGTAGACCTTGCCCAGCTCGTCAATGGCGGCGACGTCGTCAGGGGGCAGGGCTGTCTCTTATACACATCTCCGAGCCCACGAGACCGTACTAGA
>CAWWCX010000042.1:0-16546 GCA_963935445.1 uncultured Roseibacillus sp. | reverse complement strand
GGCTCCCCGGAGGGCGCGCTGTCGGCGGAGATGAGGACCTGACCGCGAGGGTCAACGAGTTGGAGGGAGAGGTTATGGCGGCTGGAAGAATCGAAGGTGGTCCCCGTCGTGCACCCCTGGTCTCCCTCCCCGCCCTCCGGATAGACCGCATTGCTGGGCGTGATCCGGGCGCTCAACTGGGCCCCTGCGGGAATGGAGAGGGCGAAGTAGTCGATGTCTGTATTGTCGTCGATACTGAGCCATTGGAAGGAGAAGGGAGACCCCACGGGCACAGCGAGTTCGTAGGCGTTCGAAATGGAATCGTTGTCGCGGGCCTTGCCGTGCTGTTCGAAGGAATCGCCATACCAACGTTGAAGCGTGTAGATTTCATCGAACTGCATGCCGCGAAATCCAGTATTGATGAGAGGCTCAAGGAGTTTGGTATTGTCGACCGGGCAGACGTGTTCGAGCCCGAGGCCGTGGCCGTGTTCGTGGGTCAGGGTGTTTACAAGGCGCTGGGAATTCCTTGAGAGGTCCTCGAACCAGTTGTCGCCGGTATCGATGATCATGTCCCCGTGATCTGGGAAATAGTTGTAGGCGAGGGTATTCCCGTTTCCGTCGATGAGGTGCCCGCCGATACGCAGGTCCCCGCGGACTCCCCGTTGGCCCCGATGAAGAGCATCAAGCGGTCGGCCATCATCATTCGGCTCATAGCGATAGGAGATCCCGGTTTGTGCGCTGATGGCCTCAAAGAGTTCCCGGAAGAGGGGGAACCACGGTTGCTGGGCGGCCGGGCCGTCATCGCCTCCATAGATTTCAGCAAGGCGGGCACGGAGGGAGCTGGGGTCGTCACTGTCGCCGATGGCGGGATTGCCGGCGATGGGCGTACCGTCCGGCACAATGCTCCAGCTCAGGCTGATGGGCCGGCCCTGCACGGCCTGGCCGGGGCCGTCGTCGGCGGTTCTGCTCCAGCGGTCGAAAAACTGGTTGGCTTTTCGCGTGCTTTTGTGAGCGATGGCGGCTTCTTCCACTGCACGGAAGGCGGAGAGGATGCTTGGAAGGGTGTCAGGGGCCCAGCAGCGGTCCACGGGGTGGGCCCCGAAGAATTTGTTGTTGGCGTAGCCAAGCAGTTGTTTCCGCCGGGCCGGATCCAGCGTGCGATAGTTGTCCGGGTCCAGCCAGGAACTGAGGCGCCTGATCATGGCCCGCTCGGACTTCGTCAGTGAAGGATTGGAGATGATCGCGTCCCAGCGGCCGTTTGGAGGGTCGGCCGGAGAGCCCCGGCCGGGTGTTGGCTGGGAACCGGGAGCACGCTCATGCGGCCGGGCGATCGGCAGGCAGGAGGAAGCGATCAGGCCGGTGACGACGACGAGGCGGATGAAGCGGCGCATCTGGGTTGCGGAGTTTTCCGGAGCATGGGGAGGAGTTCCGGAAGGGTGGCGTTCCCGGGGCTGTGGTAGAGGCCCGCCACGTTTTCTCTCCATGGGTGTGACGTGCTCTGGTGGCCACTGGTTACATCGGAGAGACGAGACCCCGCCGAGAGGAGAAGGTAGAATTGGTCGGTTCGATCTTGGCGACTGGAGGCACGCGGGGAGAGAGCTTGCGCGGGGAACGATCGGCTCAGCCCGTTTATTTGTCCGCTTTGACGAAGAGCTGCTTGCCTTCGTAATCGACGAGTGCATTGAGCCGGCTGAGAAGATCTCCTCCGATGGCTCCAAGGGTCCCGGCGGGAACGCCTCGGAACATCTTGGCGACCTCGATGACCTGGAACTCGTGGGAAGCGAGAGTGACCTGGCCGGCCTTGAGTTCCTTGACCGCTCCTTGCTTGGAGCGGGAGGTCTGGCCGGCATTGTCGGTAAAGCTGATTCGGCCCTCACCGAGGTTCATGCCGATATCGGCGGCAGCGGCTGGATCAAAGGTCGAAAAGCTGCGGCTGGGATCGAGGAGGAATTTACCGGTCTTTCCGTCTGCGGTGATGTTGACAATGAAGGTGTTGCCTGCGGTGGTGAGGTCGAGCGCGCTGTAGCCCATCTGGTCGAGAACATCCGGAAGCTTGGCGGCCTTGAGGTCGAAGATGGCGTTGGGTTCCCAGAATTCGAGGAAGAGCTGGTCGGAGCGGCTGAGATTGGAAGGCTTGATATTGAAGGCCTTGCCGTCCTCGTTTTCGACCTTGTAGGTCTCGTCGTCGATGCGGGAGAGGACTTTCAGCCGGAGGGTCTTGTTTCCGCGGGCGGAGGTGAATATGCGGAAGGAACCATCATCCTTCTTTTCCTTGTCGGCATCATCGTTCTCGGCAAGAGCGGGGAGAGCAATCCAGGCAAAGAGTGCGAGGAGGAGCAGGCGGAGGAGGGGGGAGGGCATGAGATTCTGGGACAAACCGTGGGTAGGATACGGCAAGGTGCGCGCGGGTCACTCAATTTTTAAATATGCAGCTCCCCGCCCCGCTGGAGGACTGGCTGCGCTGGGGTGGACATTCAATCTCCCTGAGGCAACCGCGAGCTAAATTCTAAAATGAAATCTTCACTCCGGGACTGCTTCATCATTGCCCGGGGAAGGGGCGTCTCTATCCTGCGGCGGGACCACGTATTATGGCTGGGTCGTTTGTTCATCTTCACCTGCACACCGAATACTCGACGCTGGATGGCGCGGTACGCTGCAAGGATGTAGCTTCACGTGCGGCGGAACTGGGGATGCCGGCGGTGGCAATGACCGACCACGGAAATCTCTACGGGGCGATCGAGTTTTACGAGGCGGTGCGGAGGGTCGGGGTGAAACCCATCCTGGGCTGCGAAATCTATCTCGCTCCCGAGTCGCTTGAGCACAAGAAGGAGATCCCCGGGCGGAAGCGTGCCACCCATCTCACTCTCCTGGCGGAGAACAACCGGGGGTGGGAGAACCTGGTTCAGCTCGTGACCAGGGGCCACCTGGATGGGACCTACTACGGGAAACCTCGGGTGGACCGTGAGGTGTTGCGCGCCCATGCGGAAGGGATCATCTGCCTGAGTGGCTGTATTGCGGGCCCGGTGAACGAGTGGCTGCTGCAGGGTCAGCGGGACAGGGCGAGGGAGGTGCTCGAGGAACTACGCGACATTTTCGGACGGGATAACCTTTATGTGGAGCTGCACGACCATGGGCTGGAAGCGCAGCAGGAAGTCAGGCCCCAGCTGATCGAACTGGCGCGCGAGCTTGAACTCAAGCCGGTGGCGGCCAATGACGTGCACTTCCTTTCGCGGGACGATCACGAGGCCCATGACGTGATGATCTGCATCGGAACGGGCAAACTGCTCTTTGATGAGAACCGCATGCGCTATCCTGCGGAGGTTTACTTCAAGAGTGCGGAGGAGATGCGGGAGCTTTTCCAGGATATTCCGGAGGCCTGTGAGAACACGCTGGAAATCGCGGAGCGGTGCAACGTGACCCTGAGTCTTGACGCTACAAGTTCCGAGAAGTATCCCAATTTTGAAGCGCCGGGAGGAATGTGCCGGGACGCGTATATCCGGGAACAGTGCTTCCATGGACTGGAAGAGCGCTACGGGAAGGAGAAGGCACAGAGTGATGAAGGCCTGCGGGAGCGTCTGGAGTATGAGATCCAGACCATCAGCGACCTGGGGTTCAGCAGTTATTTCCTGATCACGGCGGATTTCATCAACTGGGCCAAGGAGAATGGTATTCCGGTGGGCCCCGGAAGGGGGTCGGCAGCGGGATCGCTGGTGGCCTACACGCTTGGGATTACCGACATCTGCCCCATGCGCTTCGGTCTCCTCTTCGAGCGTTTTCTGAACCCGGAACGGGTGAGCCCCCCGGACGTGGACATTGATTTCTGCCAGACCCGTCGTCCGGAAGTGATTGATTATGTGCGCCAGAAGTATGGAGAGCGGTGCGTTTCCCACATCATCACCTATGGCACGCTGGGAGCCAAGAGCGTGATCCGGGACGTGGCCCGGGTGATGGGGGTGAGCTATGGCGAAGCGGATTTCCTGGCCAAGATGATCGAGGCGCGTCCCGGGGTGAAGCTGCAGGAAGAGTTTGAGGGGAATCCCGAGCTGCGGGAGGCGATCGAAGGCAGCAGCAACTACCGCGAGCTGTGGGACTACGCAATCAAGCTGGAGGGGCTGACCCGTAATACGGGAGTACACGCCGCCGGGGTGGTGATCGGGGACCGGCCGCTTGACCAGCATGTGCCCCTGAGCCGGGGGAACGAAGGGGAGGTGGTCACCCAGTATGACATGGGGGCCATCACGGAGGTGGGCCTGCTCAAGATGGACTTTCTTGGACTCAAGAACCTGACCGTGATCCAGGAAGCCTCCGATTTCATTCGAAGGGCGGACCCGGAGTTCCAGATCCACCATGTCCCCTTGGATGACCAGTGCACTCTCGACCTGCTGAACCGGGGAGAAACGATGGGTGTGTTCCAGCTGGAGTCGGGAGGAATGACCGAAACCTGCCGGCGCTACGGGATTCGGAGAATTGATGACATTATTGACCTGCTCGCGCTTTACCGGCCCGGGGCGATGCAGTTCATCGACGAAATGATCGAGGTCAAGGAGGGCCGGAAGGAGGTACAGTATGAGCATCCGCTCCTGGAGGACATCTGCGGAGACACCTACGGGGTGATGATCTATCAGGAGCAGGTGCAGAACGCGGCCAAGGTCCTCGCCGGCTACACGCTGGGCGGGGCGGATATCCTGCGCCGTGCCATGGGGAAGAAGAAGCAGTCCGAGATGGACAAGCAGCGCGCCACCTTCGTGGAGGGCTGCAAGAGCGAGAACAACATCGAGGCGGGGCTGGCCAACCGCATTTTTGACAAGATCGCGAGCTTCGCGGGCTACGGTTTCAACAAGTCACACTCGGCGTGTTACGGGCATATTTCCTACTGGACGGCCTACCTGAAGGCCAACCACCCCGTGGAATTCATGGCTGCGCTGCTCTCCAATGAGTTCAGCAATACGGACAAGATCGGGGTTTTTGTGTCGGAGTGTCATCGGATGGACATCGAGATTCTTCCTCCCGATGTGAACCGCTCGCAGCTTCGTTTCGCTCCGGAGGAGATCCGGAAGGGCAAGGTTGCTATCCGCTACGGCCTGGCTGCGATCAAGAACGTGGGTGAAGCGGCGATGGCGCAGGCCATTGCGGAGCGGATGGCGGAGGGGGCCTTCCAGAGCCTTGACGACTTTGCAAACCGCCTGGACTCGAAGGTAGTGAACAAGCGGATTCTTGAGAACCTGGTGCGGTCCGGGGCGATGGATTGGACGGGCGAGACCCGGGCTGGGATGGTTGACCGTCTGGAGGAGGTGTGTGCTGCGGCGAGCTCGGCGCAGCGAGATAAGGAGAGCGGGCAAGGAGGTCTCTTCGGGGACGAGGAGCTGGCCTCCCCCGCTGCCCGGCGCGAGGTTCCCGAGTGGCCGAAGGGCGAGCGCCTTGAACAGGAAAAGGAGCTGCTTGGGTATTACGTGACGGGGCACCCCCTGGATAACTACCGGGCTCTTCTGGACTCGGATCGGTTCTGCAAGCTGGGCCTTCTGGATGACCTGGAGGTCAGTGACCGGCGGGCCCGCTTTCCTTTTGCGGGAATGATACGGCAGATTGAGCATCGGACGACCAGGACGGGCAAGCCGTTCGGCATTCTGATGATTGAGGATTTTACGGGCAGCCAGGAAGTGCTCTGCTGGGCGGAGTCCTATACGCCGGCCCGGGATGCGGGGATTCTGGAGGAAGGAAAGATTATCGCATTAAAGGGGGCGATCTCGGTTGATGACCGGACCGAGAAACGCAAGATCATGGGCAGTAGCCTGAAGGAGCTCAAACGACGCCAGACTGGAAATGGAACGAATGGCGGGGGGCCGCTTGAATTGTCGCTCTGGGTGTCCCGAAGCGGAGTGGAGGAGCTGGAAGCCATTGAGGGCGTGCTGGCCGCCCATCCTGGAAAGACCCCGGTCTTACTCCATCTGCAGAGCGGGACAGGCAAGCGGGCCACGATCGAGTGCGGGGAGCAGTTCCGGGTCCAGAGGTCGGAGGCTCTTGCAACTGCGCTCGGTCGCTGGATGGATTAGGGCGTCAAGAGGGTGCCCACGAAATTCCAGAAGCAGCGCCCGCCGGGAGGCAGGTCAATGCTGTAGAGTATGGCGGACCCATCTCCATCTGGATCTGGATCGACTACCTTGAGGTTGAGGTCGGTTAGATTGGCACGAGTCCAGTTCCGCTGGTCGGGCGAATGGTCGAGTTGAAGGAAAACGTCGGTGGCAGAAGGGTTCTTGCGGAAGAGGAGGACAGGGGTGCCATCTGGGGCCAGCACCCCGCGGGGCAGACTGTCAAATCCTTCAGGAGAGAGGTCCATGGCAAACTCCAGAAGATTTGGAAAGCTGTCTCCGTCAGGATTGTCGTTAGGCTTGCCGGACTCCGGAGGCAGGATGGTGGCCCATTGCTGGTAGGAGGGGATCGAGTATGAAAACGACTCTGGTGGGCGAGAACTGGCCTGTCCCCGGCGCACTTCGATGTCGTAGACAAGGGGGAGGACCTCGGGAGGTGCGGATGGTGCCACGAATTGGACCGTCTGCGTGTCAATGAAGGTGATGTCCGTGACCTGACTGCCTCCCAGGTGGATTTCGAGAGGAGCCATGAGCGCTGCGGTATCTGCAACCCCGCGGGGCGCATTGTTCAGATGGTATTTGCGGCTCACGAATTCGATAAGCCGGCGGAAAGGCCCGTTCGTGGATTCACGCAGCCGTTCTCCGATCACGATCATTTCCGCGACATCACCTGTGTACCAGCTGATATCATTTTTGAATCGTTTCCCGGCGGTGCAGTCATTGAGCAGGACGCCGGGGCGCCGGGTAGCAATGAGATTCCAGTTGTCGATTGTGCTTTGAGCGCGCACGAACTGGATCTCCTTGCCGCCGGCCCCGGCACTGAAGATGCGCCCGTCAGGATCACAGTTGGTATCATTACGGTGCAGGATGACGTAGGTAATCCCATCCGGGAGAGTGGAGGTAAGGGGGTTGAGCTGGAGCAGGTCTCCTCCGTCGAAGTGCATGGCGGGGAGCCCATTGACTTGTTTCGCCCGGAAGGTGGGCTGTTTGACTGGGTTGGGTTGCTGACCGTGGTTTCCAAGGCCAAACAGGTCTGACCACTGGCCGACGGATTCACCATCAGCCATAGAGTCTCCTGCATGGGTTGCGGAGTACCAAAAGAGCCTCTTGGGATTTTCCAGAGGGGTGAAGTAGTCGCCGATCACCCTCCAGTCGGATACTGGCTCACGAGATGGAACCCCGAAGGTCATATAGTAGGTTGATTCATCGAGGTGGCTGAAGCGACGGGTCAGGAGGTCTTTCTTGAGCGTTGTCCAGAGCAGGGTGCTTTCGCTGTTGACGCCCGATTCAAGGCAGTAGGGTAGTTCGGACTGCGATTCCCAGTGCATGAGGCGCAGGTCGGAGCAGTCGGGCTTCATGTGCCCCTGCTTGATATACTTGCGGGAATTGAAGATGAGGGGAACGGGTTTGAAGTTCAGGTCTGCTCCGGTGAGGTTCTCCATGTTGACGGGCATCATCCAGTAGGGTGGAGAAAACCCGGTGCCCCTCAGCCGGTGCACGGAGCCACCTGCAGGGTCAGCGGAGACATCGACCAGCTGGTCGACGGAAAAGCCCTCAGCCGTGATCACGAGAGCCTGGCTGGCTCTGGTGAAGGTGGTCCCGTTAAGTGAGAGCTCGACCAGATTACTTCCGGTGTACTCCTCTGGGTCGAACTCGAAGTAGGCACTCCCGCGGTGGGAATCGGTTGAATAGGTAATGCGGAAATCCTGCAGGATCTCGCCTCCGTTGAGACGGATTTTGAAATCCTCGGCGGGGAGGCGTCCCGCCGGAAAGTTCTCAACGACAAGGAAAGACTGCCCGGAGGGCTTGGTCAGTGGTCTGATGGTCAGGTCAGCGAGGTGCTCAGGGAGAAGGAGGGCACCCGCAGTCCAGTAGCTTTTGCCCGGTCCTCCGGATTCGAGGGCCCCCACGTCGGGAGCGCGCCCGCTAAATCCGTCGGTGTAGGGCGTGATGATCTCCCCAGCATCGATCATCGGCACGCCCGGTTTCAGCTCGAAATTGCCGGTGGGCCCGGACACGAAGGAAGTTTCCGTGAAGAAATTGCCGGGCCATTCCCTGAGGGAGACCCCATCGGTGAGATAATTGTTGCGTATGATGCCACTGTCCACCTGGGCCCCGTGGAATTCACGGATTTCCGTGCAGATGTTGTTTCGCAGATCGTGACCGCCAAGGCTTCCGGAGGCCGGGAAGACAATGCCTCCAGCGATGGTGTTGTTGTAAGCGCGGATCTCGCTCTGCCGGTAGTTGATCTCCTCGGGTTCAAGGGAGAAAATGACAAGGCTGTGGGTTGGGCGGGACATGCCCCAGATCAAGTTGTGATGAATCACAAAGTTAGATGCGCTGGTGTCGAGCCGGATGCCTATTCCTCCTCCCCACTCGAAGTCCATGTTGTATCGCGCCAGGTTGGTGTGAACCCAGTTGTAGGCGACCTCAGTATTTTCAGCATCGCCGTTGTAGTGGGAATTCATGTTGGCCTCATCACAGGTTCGCAGGCCGGCCAGATAGCAGTGGTTGTAGTTGAACCGGCTGGCTGGTGAGAACATCGCGATATTAAGCCCTCCATTGAGGTAGGTTGTATTCCGGTTGACGATCACCCTGTTGCCTCCCCAGGTCCCGATTGAGTAGAGCATGCAGTTACGGACCACGTTGTTGGTGATCACGATATCGTTTGCGTTCCCATGGATTCCCCCTCCGTAGGTATCCTCGATGAGACAGTTGGTCACAGTATTGTTGTCACCGCGTATGTGGATGCCCGGACGCTGGGGGCTGAGATAGTCGAGACCCTGACCGCAGTAGCGGAGGTGCAGGCGGTCCATGGTGATGAACTCGCTTTGTGAGGGGCAGAAGACTCCGCCTCCCACGATGGAGATATTGCGGGTCGTAATGTGTGCACTATTGAAAAAGTTCAGGCTGATGTCCTGCGTCCGTATTTCTATGGTATGATCCTGGGGAGATTTCCCGGCAGGTGGCCAAAGGTAGAGGGTGTAGGGAGGTCCGCTCACTCCCTCGATATCGAAAAAGTACTCACCTTCCTGATCGAGGGCCCGGAGCGTGTTCCAAAGAAAGTAAGGATTTGCGACAGAGACAGCTGCCGTGTCTAGATATCGGTAGCGGAGGGTGAGGCTTTCGCTGCTGGAAGCGGTGACGAGGCCACTGGTCTGGTAGATGCCGTCGAAAGGGCTCATGTCGATGCGTGCCCCCACCCATTCGTTATCGTGAGTGAACGGAAGTTCGGAATCGGTATAGCTGGCGGTATGGAAAATGCCGGGGAAGGGAAGTTGGGGGCCCTCGGAGTCCTCGTTCAGGATGGCCTCCTCGGGCTGGGCCATGATTTCCCAGTTGAAGTTGAATGGGGTGGGAGCGTTGGGCCATCGGGCAATCTTCTGGGCCGTGCCGTCCAGAAGAACGGTGGAGGCACCCGGAACGAGGCCGTAGGCGGGGGTGAGCTGGATTTTGTAGATCGAGCCCTCGTGTAGTTGCCAATGTCCGGCTCCCTCGATGCCAGGTTCAATGTGTTTGAATCCCGAGATGGTGACTTGTGCGGGACCACTCCCGTCGTCATACGCTTGATAGGTGACGGGTTGGGACTCTGTCCCCCCATTGCGGAAGAGGACCGCCTCCCGGTAGATCCCCTCGTGGATGTGGACCACGTCACCGGGTTTGGTAAGGTCCTCAGCCTGACCGATGGTAGCCAGCGGCTGGGAGATCGTGCCGGGATTGGCATCGTTGCCCAAGGGAGGCGGGGCGACGTGCCACTCGGAGCCACAGGCTGCGAGTGGAGCGAGCATGAGAAGAGCGCATGTCTTCAAGCTTCTGCGGGGTTTCATGGGGAGGGGGGAAATTGGAAGGCGGTTATTTTAAACAAAAACAATCAAATCTGAAAAACTTTTATTAAATTCAAACAATCTGTTTTTATGATAATTCAAGTAAAATTAATGAGCTTTCCAAGACGTGAACCGCCTAAAATGCTCATTGCAAGTGTACTAGCCCCCCCTGCTATTTTTTCGGGTTTTCGCGGTCGGGGCCTGCCCGTTTCTTTTCGCCCGTTTCCCGGCGTGTCTGGAAACGGCCGGTAAAGGGGAACGAATGGTTCATTTAAAATTGAACTCCACAGGTCTTATGTTCCACTGCCGCGGTGGGTGATAGCGTGTCCAGTGGACTCTCCCAGATTGAGCGGCAGGTGGTGACCCTGTTCGCGGATGGCGTGAAAGTGGCTGGTTTGCCGCGTTCGCTGGGCGAAATTTATGGCCTGCTGTTTCTGACAAGGGACCCTCTCTCCCTCGATGATCTGGTGGGGCGCCTGCAGATTTCGAAAGGATCGGCGAGTCAGGGGCTGAAGTTTCTTCGGACTCTTGGGGCGATTCAGGAGGTAGACGGGCCGGATGCCCGCCGCACCTATTACCAAGCCGATATCAAGTTGAAGAAACTGGTGGGCGGGTTTATTCGCGAGCAGCTGAGGCCTCATCTGGATAGTGGAAAGGAGCGCCTGAGGGCTCTCGAGGCCGAGGTCGATCTTGAGGAGGACCCGGCCCAGCGGGCGTTCTACGATGAGCGCGTCAAGAAGCTGGAGCGCTGGCTCAAGCAGGCCAAGTTGGTCCTTCCTCTCATCCAGCGGGTCCTGGGAGAGTAAACATGGCTGACAAACCGGAAGGGGAAGCCGCATGGTATTGCCTGCGGACTCAGATCAAGCGCGAGAGCTTGGCGGCGGCGGCATTGCGGGAACTGGGGGATATAGAAGTGGTTTGCCCTCGCTTGCGCTATCGGAAGGTGACGCGACGGGGGAAGATCTGGTGGGTAGAGCCTCTTTTCCCGGGCTACCTTCTGGCCCGCTTCGTTCTATCCGATCTGGAGCGGGCCGTGAATTACGCCAAGGGAGTCAGCCGGATCCTGAAGTTTGGGGAGCACATCCCAACCGTGCCCTGCCGGTTTGTGGATGACCTCCGCAGGGAGCTCGCTCAGGAAGACGAGAAGGAGCTGATTACTCTGGAGCCGGTGGCGGAACCGGGCGACGAGGTTGAACTGGCGGAGGGTCCCCTGCAGGGACTGAGCGGAACGGTGATCGAGGTGCGCCCAGCGGAAGAGCGGGTGCGGATTTTCGTGGAGTTTCTGGGACAGGAACAGCCCGTTGATGTGGATCTTTATGCCTTGCTCCTGCCCCGAAAACCCATTCCGAAGCGGGATGGGTGAATCCAGCAAGGGGAGAAAGTTCATTTTTTTGTGAACTGGTTCAAATTTTGTTGAACTTTTGGCCGGTTTCGAGTGTCTCTCTTTCCACGCGGAGCGGCAGATGCAGTTGCTCACAGGCCTCCAATTTCGATTTGCTCCTTGGTTTTGGGTGCTTTTGCAGCCAAGTGACCATGGGCGGCAGCGTGTCCACGCAAAGTTATTCACAAGGCCAGTCCCAGAGGGAGGCTCGCTCAGAGTGCCTTCTTGTTTTCCCCCCCCAGTAAGTAGATCGACAGAGTAGCCATGAAAAAACGAATTTTGGTTGGAGGCGGCGGCGGCTTCATCGGAGGCGAGCTTGTGCGCGTTCTCCTGGAACGCGGGCACGAGGTTGTTGTTGCCGATATCAAGCCGCTGGACGAGTGGTATCAACTTCACGAGGGCGCGGAGAATCACAGCCTCAACCTGGAAGAACGGGAGAACTGCCTCAAGGTCATGGAGGGCTGTGGGGAAGTGTACAACCTGGCCTGCAACATGGGTGGGATGGGCTTCATCGAGAGCAATCGGGCCCTCTGCATGCTCAGTGTGCTCATCAACACGCACATGCTCATGGCGGCGCGGGAGCAGGGAGTGGACAAGTTCTTTTACTCAAGCAGCGCGTGCGTCTACCCGGATTACCGTCAGGAGGAAACCGATGTTGCGGCCCTCAAGGAGAGCGATGCCTATCCGGCTGTCCCTGAAAACGGGTATGGATGGGAGAAGTTGTTTTCCGAGCGCCTCTGCAAGCACTTCGAGGAGGACTTCGGAATGAACGTCCGGGTATACCGGCTCCATAATGTATATGGTCCGGACGGCACGTGGGATGGTGGCAGGGAGAAAGCTCCCGCGGCCCTCTGTCGCAAGGTCATTGAGGCCCAGGACACCGGAAACATGGAGATTGAGATCTGGGGGGATGGGGAGCAGACGCGGTCGTTCATGTACATCGACGACTGCATCACGGGCATCGACAAGCTCATGGCCTCTGAATACACGGACCCCCTGAACCTGGGGCGGAGCGAACTGGTCAGTATCAACGGCCTCCTTGACATCATCGAGGGCATAGCGGGAGTCCGGTTGAAGCGTCGCTACAATCTTGATGCACCCCAGGGTGTGCGCGGGCGCAACTCGGACAACACCCTCATCCAGCAAGTGCTCGGCTGGGAACCCGAGGTTGACCTGGCGACCGGACTGGAAAAGACCTACCACTGGATCAGGGAGCAGTATATGCGCAGGAAGCGCGGCGAGCGGGTGGTGCAATAGCAGGGAAGTCCAGGAGCAGCAGCAGGGACAGGAACGAGATGAGTGTTGCAGTTGTCACGGGATCAGGAGGCCTCATTGGCTCTGAAGCGGTGAAGAGATTCCACGCGGAAGGGTTTGACGTGGTGGGAATCGATAATGACATGCGGGCCTACTTCTTCGGGCAGGAAGCGTCCACGAAGCCCACAGCGGAGGGACTGGAGCGATCCCTGCCGAACTACCGGCATGAGGCGGTCGACATTCGGGAGGAGTCTGCGGTGCTCGGCCTGTTCGAGAAGCTGGGGAAGGAGATCAGGGTTGTGATTCACACCGCGGCCCAGCCGTCTCACGACTGGGCGGCGCGCGAGCCCTTCACGGATTTTGGAGTAAATGCCACGGGGACGCTCCATCTTCTGGAGGCCACGCGGCGGCACTGCCCGGAGGCCCCCTTCATTTTCACCAGCACGAACAAGGTTTATGGAGACACTCCGAATGGTCTTCCCCTTGTGGAGCTCGAGAGCCGCTGGGAGATTGAGGAAACGCATCCTTACTTCGGGCACGGCATCCCGGAGTCCATGACGATTGATCAATCACGGCACTCGGTCTTCGGGGCGAGTAAAGTGGCGGCGGATGTCATGGTCCAGGAGTACGGTCGCTACTTTGACATGCCAACGGTCTGTTTCCGGGGAGGCTGCCTGACTGGCCCGGCGCACGCGGGTGCGGAACTGCATGGCTTCCTGTCCTATCTCATGAAGTGTACGGTGGAAGAACGCCCCTACACGATCTATGGCTATCAGGGGAAGCAGGTCCGCGACAATATTCACAGCAACGACCTGGTAGATGCCTTCATGGCCTTTTTCAGGAATCCCCGACCTGCGGCGGTTTACAACATTGGGGGAGGGCGTCACTCGAACTGTTCGATGCGGGAAGCAATCGCACTGTGCGAGGAGCTCAGTGGCAGGGAGCTCGATCACACCTACGAGGAAACCAACCGCATCGGTGACCATATTTGGTGGATCAGCGATGTGAGAGCCTTCCAGCGGGATTATCCCGACTGGGAGCAGAAGTACGATTTGCGCCGCACCATGACTGAGATTCACGATGCGTGTCAGGCGTCCTGACTACTTGCAGGGTTGCCCGCCGGAGAAGATGAGCCTTGATCCTGAAGAATTCGGACCGCGCTTTCGCGTTCTGGATACGGAGTGCACGGAGACGACCTACCGTGGGCTCAAGGACGACCTGGTGGAGCACTGCCGTTCCCGGGGAGAGCGCCCCCTGGCGATTGACTTTACAAATGTTCATATCGTGGCCCTGCGGGAGCGCGACGCGGCGTTTCGCCGGAAAACAGATTCAATGGATCTCTTCATCCCTGACAGCATGGTCCTGACCTGGGCTGTGAACTGGCGGGGAGGGAGGATGCCGGACCGGGTCTATGGCCCGCAGTTCCTGTCCTACATGATTGAGCAATCTCCGCGGCACGTGCGTCATTACTTTCTCGGCGCTTCCCAGGAGTGCCTCGATCAGCTCCTGGTGCGGATCGGGGAGCGCAATCCCCACTTTCAGGTGGTGGGTTCGCACCACGGTTATTTTGGTCCCGGGGAGGAGGAGGCGGTGCTCGATGACCTCAATGCGGCAGAACCCGACCTGATCTGGGTGGGCCTTGGCACACCCCGCCAACAGGAATGGATCCACCGGGTTCAGAACCGGGTCCGGGGTGGAGCCCTGCTGGCGGTGGGATTCGCCTTTGATGTCAATGCCGGGACGAAGCGTGATGCCCCACCGTGGATGCAGAACGCAGGCCTGACCTGGCTCTATCGCCTGTCCCAGGAACCCCGCCGTCTCTGGAAACGCTACCTCTTCTATAATACCGTGTTTCTCCATGGTCTGCTCATGCAGCGACTGCGTGAAGCCCGACCCGGTCCAGGGCGTAACCCGGGGAATCGCTTGGAAGCGTTGCTGCCCGGGGCGATGACCCCCGGTCCTGAATCCGGCCCGCGGCGCTGTAATGTGCTTGGAGTCGGGATCAGTGTGATTGACCTGAAGGAAGGAGCGGAGGTCGTGGTCTCCGGCGCGGACCGTCCGGGGAGAACCGGATATGTCACGGTGACCGGGGTGCACGGCGTGATGGAGTCCCAGCGGGATCCAGGGCTGCGGCGCATTCACAACCGGTCGTTCCTGACCACTCCGGACGGAATGCCGATGGTTTGGGTGGGGAAGTGGAATGGCTGCGGGGAAATTGACCGGGTCTATGGTCCCGATCTCATGCTGCAGGTGATGCAGGCGACAGCGGGCACGGGGCGCAGGCATTTCTTCTTCGGGGGGAAGGAAGGCGTTGCCCGGGAGCTTGGTGAGCGGATGCAGAGTTGGTTTCCCGGGACGGAGGTGGCAGGTGTGTTCTGTCCGCCCTTCCGCCCCCTGAGCGATGAGGAGGAGGAGAGCCTCGTTGCTCAGCTGAGGCAGGTGCGGCCTCACTTCTTCTGGGTGGGACTAAGCACCCCCAAGCAGGAACGATTCATGCATGATTTCCTGGCCCGGCACCCGGACCTTTGTGAGGACTGGGACCATGGCCTGATCATGCTGGGGGTAGGTGCTGCCTTTGACTTCCACACGGGTCGTGTGAGTCAGGCGCCGCGCTGGATGCAACGGCGTGGCCTGGAATGGTTCTTCCGCCTCTGCCAGGAGCCCCGGCGGCTCTGGCGCCGTTACTCCATCAACAATACCGGGTTCATCTTTGCGATCCTGCCGCAGTTGATGGACCTCAAGACCTATCCCATCGAAAAATAACAATGGCCGCTGAAGTTCAGAGGGAATCCAACCTGCGCAGCTTTCTCAAGGCAATCAGCTGGCGGGTTATTGCCACCGTGACCACCATTTTGATTGCCTGGCTGGTCTATGGGGACATTGGTCCCGCCCTAGCCATTGGAGGTATCGAGTTTTTCGCCAAGTTCTTTGTTTACTACTTCCACGAGCGCCTGTGGCAGATCGTTCCCCGGGGCGCGATCAGCAAGGCAGTGAGTGGTTCCTGATCCCGGTCTTCGGGCCCGCCTGATGTCTGCGACCAACATCCATACTGAATTTCACCGCTTCCTGAAAAGGGAGGACAAGGAGCGTCTCCTCGCGCAACGGGGCGTCGTTCTCTGGCTCTACGGCCTTTCGGGTTCGGGCAAGTCAACGATTGCCAACATGGCGGAGCGCGTCCTGCACGAGGAGGGTCGGTTCACGGCCATTCTGGACGGTGATAATCTACGCTCCGGGCTCAACAACAACCTGGGCTTCTCGGACGAGGACCGTTTCGAGAATATCCGTCGCAATGGAGAGGTGGCCAAGCTCTTCGCGGAGCAGGGAATCATCACCTTCGTTTCGCTGATCACCCCGCGGCGTGACCTGAGGGCCCTGGCGCGTGAAACAATCGGGGAGGATTTCGTGGAGATCTTCGTGAAAGCCGACTATGGCACGTGTGCGGCGCGTGACCCCAAGGGGCTCTACGCCAAGGCCGAGGCCGGTAAGATCAGCCAGTTTACCGGAAGGGACAGCGGCTTTGAAGAACCCGGGAAAGAGGCCGAGCTGGTCCTCGATACCGATGCGCACAGCGCGGAGGAATGCGCCCGCCTGCTCCTCGCCCATCTGGCCTCCCGCGCCTGAGCCAGAGCTTCCAGACCATCATCCAGAGAGACCGACATGCCCGACTATCATCTCAGCCACCTCGACCAGCTTGAAGCGGAAGCCATCTTCGTGCTGCGGGAAACGGCCGCCCAGTTTGAAAGTCCCGCCCTCCTCTTCTCGGGGGGCAAGGATTCCATTGTGATGGCCCATCTCGCCCACAAGGCGTTCTGGCCGGCTCGGCTTCCCTTCCCCCTTGTGCATATCGACACCGGGCACAATTTCCGGGAGACCATTGAATACCGGGATGCCTTTGCTGAGAAACTGGGGGCGCGCCTGGTCGTGGGATCAGTCCAGAAATCGATCAATGAGGGGCGCGTGCAGGAGGAGCAGGGCGCCAACGCCTCCCGCAACAGCCTGCAGATTACCACCCTGCTTGATAC
>CAWWCX010000041.1:0-16638 GCA_963935445.1 uncultured Roseibacillus sp. | reverse complement strand
TCATGCGGCAGGTGATCGAACAGTTTCCCGCCTCCCCCGAGGTCAACGAAGCGTATTACTACATCGGCCTCGGTCACTTCAAGCAGGGCCATTACAGCCGCGCTATCGAGGCTCTGGAGAAAGTAGGCACGACTCTCTCCGAGAATGATGCCCGGACGGAAAAGGTGGAGGCCGGCAAGCGCCTCTACATCAAGATCGACGACAAGGACTTCGCCATTCTCGAGCCCGGAGAGCATGTGGAGGTCATCTGCAAGACCCGGACCGGAGACGAGGAAAAGGTCCGCTGTGATCCCGTGGGGCGTGGCGCAAAGATGACCCTCGGCAGCATTGTGACCCAGCTGGGTTCACCCGCAGCCGGCAATGGCATTCTCGAGGTGCGCGGCGGCGACATCATCACCGTCTCCTATCTTGACAAGCACACCGCCAGCAAGGCCACCAACGAACAGCGCCTCAAGGAAGTCCTCGTCGTTGGCAACGGGATCGCGCGTATTACGGACGGCACCTATCAGCACGACCTGCAGGCTGCCGTCCTCGGCAAGCCGCTCCACCTCCAGGTCACCGATGCCGATCACGATCTCACTCCCCAGGCCGACCGGCTGGAAGCCACCGTCCACATTTACCGGCGCAAGACTTCGGACGAGATTGACGAGGAAATCGCGGAGCGGGTTGCCAGCGGAGAGCTTGCCGAGGCTCCCGAGGAGGAGACGCTCAAGGATCAGATTGATCCGCTCCGGCTGGTTCGCTCGATGCCGGTACACCTGCGGGAAAGCGCAGAAAGCGGAATCTTCCGCCTGGCCCTTCCTCTCCAGTCCGGCAGCGGTGTGCCCAACGCCCTGCACGCTGACCCGGGCCAGTTCGTGCGTCTTGTCTACCTCGACAAACGGCATCTCGGCGAAGACTCCCTCACCCGCACTGCGGAAGCGAAGGTGATCGAGGGGAACCTGGGGGAAATGCGAGTTACCCGCACCGAGATTTCCGACGAGGAACTGCAGCTGAAGACCCGGCTGCGAACTGCCACCGCGCTGACCCAGGTGGGCAACCATTACAAGGAGTTCGGCCTCGAAGCGAAGGCCAGCCTGAAGTACGGCGAGGCCCTCCTTGTCTGCGAGGCCATTCTGGAAGAGGCCCGCAAGATGGGCGGGAAGCTGCTTGAGGAAACCTACGTTCAGCTCTGGCGCATCTACTTTGCCATGGACGAACTCAGCCTTGCTCTGGCCATGAGCCGCCGCCTGCAGGCCGAATTCCCCACCAGCGCATTCGTCGATGAAGCCATGCTGCAGCAGGCCCATGTCGAGCGGAAGCGGGAGAACTTCGCCCGGGCCATCGGCCTCTACTCCGCACTCGCAAAGTTGCCCAACAGTGACCTGCGGGGAGAGGGACAGTTTTTCGTGGGCGAGTGCTACGAGGAGATGGCGCTCCAGTCGACGGCGGACCAGGCCACGCGCCTTTTCGAGCGCGCCTTTCTGGCCTACCAGGCAGTCTACGAAAACTTCCCGGAATCCGGCCGCATCGGTGACGCGGTAGCCAAGATGGCCGCCTTCTACTACCAGAAGGAGGATTATGCACGCGCAGTCGACGTCTTTGAGAACGTCCTTGCGGACTACCCCGATGCCAACTTCCTGGATGTCATTCTCTTCAACTACGGCCGATGCCTTTACAAGCTCGGCCGGAAGCAGGAAGCCCGGCGCCGCTTTGATCAGCTCATCAACGACTTCCCGGAAAGCGAAATCGCACCGGAAGCCAAGAAGATTGTCGACGCACTGAAAAAGGCCACCGCGCCCGCTCCGGCAGAGTAACCATCCGAAGCTTTGATCTCTCCGTAGAACCGCTCCACCTTGAAAACACCAGCCACCCTCCTCTCCATCAATCTCCTTCTGTGCAGCCTTCCGGCCAACGCCTGGGATCGCGCTGCTGACCTCGAGGCCCGGCTCAAGGAAACCGCCGAGACCTCTCCCACCGCCGCCCGCATGATGCTTGAGCTTATCGAGCTCTACGAATCCGACGAACAGCTCTTCGGCATCATTCGAACGGCCGGCAAATTCTCCCGGGCCCAACCCGACCACCCCCGGCGGGCGGAAATCATGCACAAGCTCGTCGAGGGATATGCCATCACCGGCCGGCATGGTGACGTGATTACGATCGGTCGCCAGTTCAGGGAGAAGTTCCCCGACCACGCTCTCTCACTGGAAGTGCGCAGGCACATGGCAACCACCTACGAGCGCACTGGCCGTTACCTGCAGGCTGCCCGCGAACTGGATGCCAACTGGCGACAGGGGAGCGTCGTGCAGGACGGGGTGGACGCCCTTCGTCTCTATCAGGACGCCAAGAGCGCGGAAGGCTTCCGGCTGGCTACAGACCTCGCCAGCGTCATGGTCGACAAGCTCCCCGCCGACACGATCCTGAGCGGCTGCGGCCTGGTCGGCCTGGAAATGGCGGCCCGGGCTGAACTCTGGGCCGAGGGACTCGCCATCGCCAAGGCCCTTCTGCGCCGCAACGCCCCGCTCATCGCGCGGGAGAAGCAGGCAGTCTGGCGGTCCACCGCCAGCTTTGAAACCCGGCTCGGACAGCATGTCAACGCGGTGGCCTCTTTCCGCAAGGCCCTAGGCAAGGGTTCCCGGCAGACCCATGAACATCTCATTGACGCCCTCGTGAAGGCCGCGCGCCCAGCGTCTGAAGTCGAGACCGAGGCACGAAACTACCTTGCCGAATACCCGTTCGCCGACGACCGCTACCAGCAACTGAGCAAGGCCGCGACCGCCTATGCCTCCGCCAAGGATCTGCCCCGGGCCTTCAAGCTCGCGATCGAGCTGATGGCCATCTCCGACATGAGCGGCGAACTCGCCCGGGCGGTTGTGAACTGGTGCGGTGAGGACCACGCTCAGGCCGAGCGCCTCCTGCTGGAGGGCATCCGCCGCAATGCGGGGAAGGCCGCGGGGATTCGTGCCTGCCTCGCTCTCGATCTCTACCACGAGCGCATGAAGGACAATGCCAAGGCCCGGTCCATGGCCCGGCAGTTTTTCTCTCACGAACCTTCCGGGGACAGCTGGTCCGAATACTGCGTTGCCTTCCTGCTCCGCACCGCCCCGGACGATGCCGCCTTCAAGGCGGACATCGCCCTCGTGCTGGATTGCGCTCGCAGTCACATCCATCTCCCGGGCTTCCTGGAACGGGTGGGAAATACCAGTCTCAAGGACGTCACCCGCAACCGGGCGTGGCAGAACGCCCTCAAGGCTTTCAACGGTGAGAATGGCTCCCGCCTCTGGAAGCAGGTCTGGGAACGTGGCGGGAAATCTGGCCAGGCCATCAAACAACTCCTCCAGCAGAGCCACTCTCCGGAAATTCGCCGCATGCTCCTGAGCCGCCTCGCCTACAACTACCTTCACCACTTCGGCGGCAGTGCTCAGAAGAAGGCCGCGGAGCACTATCAGAAACTCTGCACCGAGTTTCCGAAGGACTACGAGGGCGCGCAGAAATGGCTCGAGGCCGCCCACTACAGTGACCAGGCCAAGGCCATGAAGGTAGCGGCCGCCCGGCACATACTCACCTTCCCGCCCCGGGCAACCCACTGGGACACCTGGCTGCGGGTCATTGATTCGCGCGATCAGGATGTCATTCGGAAGGCCCTCCCCTGGATTACCAGGGTCATGCCCCTGAGTGTACAACCCAATTACCACCTGTCCCGTATCGGCGATATCCTGTGGGAGATGGAGATGAAGAAGGAAGCGATTGCCTGGTGGCGCAGTCGGATGGATATCGATCCCAATCACAGCGAATGCGTCACCTGCGCGGAGCGGGTTGCAAGCAGGATGGACACCCCCGCGGAGGCGGTCGCCTTTCTGCAACCGCGTGCCACCTCTGCCGACTTCTACCCGGGAACCCACTCTGGAGCCCTGGCGGATTACGCATTCAGGACCGGCAACCTGCGCGAGGTGGAAGCCGTCACCAAGTGGGCCACCGGTCGGCGCACCGCCTATCCGTTCCGGGAACCCCGAATCGGTGAATGGCCCGCCCGCAACTGGCTCGACACCGCACGGAACTCCAAGGAGTGGGACGACGGCAAGAAATCCCTCGTCTACCGTATTGTCCGGGACCTCGAGCTTCCCCGTGTAAGTACGGAGGCCGCCCTGCAGCTTCTCGCCATGGCACCCCGGGGCATGGATCGCCTGCGCGAAACCCATCGCGTGATTCTTTTCTCCAATCAACACCACGAGAGCTGGCGACGCCTCTACCCCCACGCCCAGGCCGCCATCGCCCGCGAGGACTACCAACTCGGCGCTACTGTCCTCAACGGGCTGATCAACACCATTCGCGGGGTAGGCGACAAGGAACTGAACGACGCGCGCACGCTCCTGCGCAAGGCTTACGGCAAGCTGGGAAGCTTGAGCGCGGACATTCCCGAGGACAGTCCAATCGCCCCCCTCCTGCAGATCATCCTGCACCTGCGCCTGGGCGAAGACGTGCTCGCCGAGCAGGCCTACTACCGGAACAGGCAGCTCTTCGATGCGCACCAGGGCAGTCTCCCGGTGGAGCTGATCCTCTTTGGCGCGAATGCCCATATCCACCAGGGGACGGAAGCCGATCATCTCCGGGCCGAGGACATTCTGCGCGGCTGGCTGATCAGGAATGGCGAATCCGAGAGCGTCGAGGTCCAGGACAAGGCCCGTGTCCAGCTCCTGCTGGCCCGCAACTACCAGCATTCACAGCAATACGACATCGCACGCGCGGAATTCACGACCGTGCTCAATCTCTACAAGGACCAGCCAGAGTCGGTGGAAGCCAGGTTCGGTATCGGGGAAACTTTCATGGCGCAGAAGGTCTACGACCAGGCGGAGGAGATTTTCAGTGAGCTTTCCGAGAGTCCCAACCCCCGGGTCAACATTCGCGCTGAGTTTCTCCTCGGCGTGCTCCAGATCCGCCAGGAAAACAACGAGGCCGCCCGCAGGATCTTCCTCGCCGTCCTGGAGCGCGCACCCGATGCCGAACTCGCCAATGAAACCCTCTTCAACCTGGCCGAGGTCTACGGTATCGAGCAGCGCTACCTGACCCAGCTCGAAACGCTGCGCACGGTCGGCAGACTGGGACGCGAGTCCAAACTCTGGCACACCCCGGGAAAGGCACTTTCCGTCGTTGTGCAGGATACCGATCTTGGAATCAGTCGGGGCGAAACCCGCATTCCGGTAGTGGTCCGCACGGACCCCGGTGGCGACGTGGAAAAGTCATTCCTGGTGAGCGGCGGGGCTGGCAAGGGGATCTTCCTCACTGACCTTCCCACGGCCCTGGGCGTGGCACAGCTCGACAGCGGCACCCTGGAGGTCACGGGTGGTGACACCATAACGGTCGACTACCCCGCTGAATTCAAGAAGGAGTTCCAGTTCGAATTTCTCTCCGCCACCCGCCTCAAGGTAGCCTCTGATGGAAGCCTCGCAGTAGCCAGCAGCGAGATTCTTGATGAAGACGATGAATCTTTCACGGAAGCGCTCCAGCGCGAAGCCGAAGAGCGGGAGGAGAGGAAGAGCAGGGCTCACCAACGTCCCCGTGACCAGATCAAGCCCGGCAACCTCATTTACACCCGGGTCAAGGACGGGGACCGCGATCTCACCAAGGAGCCCGACAGCGTTCCCATCGTCCTGAGGGCCTCCAGCGGAGATGAAGTGAAAACAAGGGTCGGGGAAGTGAGTCAGCACGGGGGAATCTTCTCAGGCACCGTCCGCACCGGGGAACTGCCCGCAGGCGCTCAGGCCAGCGACTCCGCCCTCGACCACAGCGCCCTCATGGCCATCGATCACAGCAAGGACACGGCCTGGCGCAGCGAGCCCGACGGGGCCGCTCCAAAAACGCTGTCCATCGATCTCAAGGAACTCCGGGAAGTCGACACCGTGACCCTCATGTCTCCCCATGCCGACCAGGAATCCCCTGTCCGCCTCCGCCTGCGCGGGAGCTACGATGGCCGCTTCTGGTATACCCTCGCCCGCTTTCCCGCCCCGGAACCTGACCCTCCCATCACCTTTGGAGGAGAAGGCATGACCCTGCGGATCTACAAGACCCTGCGCAGCAAGTTACAGCAGAGCTACAGTTGGAAGGACATCCTTACCCTGGTGGAAAAGGTGGAACCCGAATCCGAGGAGAGCGTGAACCGCCTCTCCTGGAGCCCTCCCGAGGAGGGAGAAGAGGCCTTCTTTCTGGTCTGGTCCGGCAAGTTCTTCCAAGAGCGCGAGGGAGGCATGCGCTTCTCGGTCCAAGGCCAGCACACTGCGCTCATGGTGGATGGACGTCTGGAGCTTCCCATGGGCGAAGGAGGCCGGGATGCGGACATCTACGCCCGGGCAGGGACCCACACCATGACCGTCGTTTCTGTAGTTGCGGCGGGTAGCGAGGCAGGAGGAGCAACGAGGGCGCGCGGTAATGCCCAGAGCGAGAACATCACCCTGCGCAACTTCAACGAGGCGGACTTCGATCTCAGCCGGGCCTCCGACTTCCCGGTGATTTCAGGGCCACTGGAAGGCACCATGGAGCAGCAGGAGAATGTCTGGAGACTCAGCATCCCCTCCCACGAGATGCGCTTTCTGGAATACGAGATTCTCGAGTATCGCGGCGAAGCGGTTGCGATCAATCATGTCGAAGTCAAGGGTGGCGCCGCGGTCCATGTCCCGCCCGTTCAGGATGTTCTCGAACTGGCCAGCAACGATATCCTCGAACTCGCTCCCGGCGACAGTGTGGAAGTCTCCTATCTCGACGAAATCACCGCTGGCGGCGCACAGCGCAACAAGCTTCTCACCGCGCGCCTGACAGCGACTTATTACAACGGCAGCATCACTCCCATAAGTTACGATTTCCAGCGGGGCGGAGGGGGCTCGGTATCCCAGCTTCGCAAGGAACTTCTGCGGATCGAACCCGGCGAGCGAATCGTCGCCGAGGTGGTCGATTATGACCTCGACGTCACCACCGAGAAAGACACCGTCGAGGTACAGGTTCAGCTCAACGCCAACGAGCGCCGCTCCCTGACCGCCACTGAAACCGGCCCGTCAACCGGCGTCTTCGTGGTGGAAATCGATACTGCTGCCGCTGCCGACGGCGGGAAGCTTGTCGTCAAGAAGGGCGACAAGGTCTACCTCCGCTACAAGGACGAACAGAATACCTTCCCCGGCCATGCCTCCTACCGTGAGGCGGTCGTCCTCCTCAACGAGCCCACCGAGGGCCTGGTCCAGATCGTGGAGAGCGTAAAACAGGTGGAAGGGGAACGCGGTTTTCTCCCGATCGAGGGCGCTCGCCCCGCCGATCACGTCAGCAAGGTGGATTACTTCCTGCCGCTCACCGTCGAGGTCATCGACCCCGACCAGGCCAAGGACTCCCGCAGCACCGTCACGGTGGAAGTGGAGACCACCCAGGGCACCCGGGTGAAGGTGGAGTGCGTGCTCTCCCGGAGCTTTGCGCCCTCCACCGAAGAGGTCGACGACGTTCGCAATGCCGCCCTCTGGGAAGGACGCTTCGTGGGACAGGTCCCGCTGCTTCTGGGCGATATCAACAGCGCCACCTCGGTGCCCAACGATGGCACCGTGACCCGTCCCGGTCTCGGGCGCGTCCTGCCGCCCCCCGTCGCGGAAGAGGATCTGCTCGACGACGGCCAGACACAGGAGCCGGGGCTTCTCGTCCTCAATGTAAACGGTCAGGACAAGTTTGTCGCAAGCTATCAGGACGAACGCCGACCTCTCGGGGCAGCCACCGCACGACTTGCCCACGCCGAACTGGCCACCGGTGCGAACCTCCGTCTGACCGACGAGGAGTATCAGGAAAATGCCGAGATCGCCCACGTCGGCAAAAAGATCTATCTCTGGCTGGAGGATCCGGACCTCGACATTTCGGGGGAGCGGGACAAGGCCATGATTCGCATCAAGACCCGGTCCGGAGAAGATGAAAGCCTCCTGGTGGAGGAAACCCTGAGCCACAGCGGTATTTTCAGCGGCTCCTTCCCGCTCAAGTCGGCAGAACAGCCAATCAAGGGCAATTCGCAGGGTGAGGTCGAGTGCTTCTTCGGGGATGCCCTGACGGTGGGCTACCTGGACAACGTGATCCAGACCCAGGAGGGAGATCCCATAATTGCGGTCGGTCTCCCCGTCGCAATGGGCACCGACGGCATCATGTCGGCTTTCAGCAAGGTCTACAAGGACGAGGACCTCGCCATTCAAACCCAGTTCCATATCGCCGAAAGTTACTTCGAGCTCTTCAAGAGCCATCTCAAGCTGGAAAGGGACGAAGAGGCCCAGGCCGACCTGGCCGCCGGACGACGGGTCCTGCGGGAAGTGAAGGAGGATTTCCCGAGCCCCCGGCATGCTCCCCGAATCGCCTACCTGCTGGGTCAGTTCGCGCAGGAGATGCAGGAGTGGGATGAAGCAATCGTGGCCTACAAGTCGATCGTTCGAAACTTCCCCGAACACGAACTCGCGCCCGATGCCCAGTACAAGCTGGGGCAGTGCTACGAGCAGGCCGAACAACTCGACGAAGCCCTGGAATCCTACGTCACCCTCGCAGCGACCTATCCCAAGAGCCCGCTCATCGCAAATGTCATGCTGCGCATCAACGAACACTTCTACAACAAGGAGGAGTTCTCAGTCGCTGCCAGCGTGGGTATCAAGTTCCTCGAGAGATTTCCAAACCATGAGTGGACACCCAGGATGGGCTTCCGGATTGGCCAGTGCCACTACAAGGATGAGGCCTACGAGAAGGCGGGCACAGCTTTCGACGAGTTCGTGAAACGCTTCCCGGAGGAAGAGCTCACCGCCCAGGCCCTCTTCTGGGCCGGGGAGAGTTACCGCATGAATAACGATGTTCCCAATGCATTCCGGCGCTACAACCGCTGCCGCTGGGATTTCCCCGAATCCGATGCTGCCAAGTACTCCCGTGGCCGGCTTGCCCTTCCCGAAATGCTGGCGCAGTTTGAAAGAGAAGCGAACCTTGTCGACGAATAACCCATTGCTCTCATAGTCTCATGCCCCATCCTGCTCCCGTCCTGGCCGACTCTTCCGAGGAGAAGAGCGGGTTTCTCTCCGAGTTTTTCTCAAGTGGCGCCTTTGGGATCTTCTGGGAAGGAGGCATCTTCATGTGGCCCATTCTCATTCTGCTGATCCTCGTTCTCGCGGTGATCATCGAGCGCTACCGCAGCCTGAAGATGCTTGAGGTGGACTCCAGCCAACTGCGGGAGGAGGTCACCGCCCTACTCTCCGAGGACAAGGTGGAGGAGTCGCTCCACCTGTGCGACCGCTCTCAGGGCCCCGTCCCCGCGGTCCTCTCCAGCGGCCTGCGCAAGTACCTCGTCCTGCGACGCCTGAAGTATGATCAGGCGCAACTCGAGGAACAGGTCATCAAGAGCATGGAGAATTCCGGGGTTCACATCGTGGCCGCCCTTGAGCGTCACCTTCCCCTTCTGGCCACCATCGCGAGCGTGGCACCCATGCTCGGCTTTCTCGGCACCGTGCAGGGTATGATCGTGGCATTCGGTGATATCGAGGCCAACGTGGGCCAGCAAAACATCGTCCAGGCTGCCGCCGCGGGAATCCGCGTGGCTCTCCTGACCACCGCCTTCGGGTTGTGCGTCGGCATCCCGGCCTACATGGCCTTCAATTATTTCACCGGAATCATCAACAGTTTTGTGCTCCAGGTGGAGGCTTCCGCCGCAGAATTGATTGAAGTGGTCAGCCTGCGACTGACCCTGAACAAGGAATCGTGAAACTCCCCCGCCGCCAGCTCCTGGTCGATCCCCCCGCAGCCTCCAGCTCGGACATCGCCTTCATCCTCATTATCTTCTTCCTGGTCTGCGCATCCGTGCAGCCCGAGACCGGACTGGCTCAGACCCTGCCACGCACGGAGGAAAAAAAGGAGCGGAAGCAGCAGAGCAAGAACCTCGAGGTCTCCATCACCCCGAGCAGCATCATCCTGAACGGGAGCCCACTCCAACTGGAGGAGTTTCGCAAGCGTATCACCACCGCTTTGCAGGCCAAGAAGCGCGCTGAAGACAAGGTAGTGGTCGTGAAGAGCACAGCCACCACGCACTACGACCATTGGATTCGCGTCTCGCAGGCCATCGCCAGGGCCGGGGGCACGGTGACCCTCGAACTGCAAAGTGAACGAACAATCACAGTGGACTGAGGAAATCCCCACCTCGGCTCGCCGGGCTTTCATAACCGGAAGCTCCACGACGCAAACAAGATTTCAATGAGACTCCCCCGCCGCAGAATGACCGCTTCGGTTCCCTCTTTCGCGATGGGAGACATCGGCTTTCTGCTGCTCATTTTCTTTGTCATTCTCGCCCGCGTGCAGGACGACAGTCATGTCCAGTGGGATCCCGCCGTCCTCCGGGACCTTGACGGGGCTGGCTCCCCACTCGCCAATGTTGCCATCGACAGCGCCTACAGGACCTACCTCAATGGTGAGGAGCTCAAGAATGAGCTTCTGGCCCCCCGCCTCAACGCGATCCTCGGGAACGCTCCCGTCGGGCAGCGCAATGTCTTTCTCAAAGTGCACCGGGAGGCCCAGGCCCAGCACTTTGAACCCGTGATCCAGGCCATCGGAGAAGCTGGTGGCGACCTCGTGCACATCCTTGAACCCGAACCCGAGCAATGACGATGGAACCTGACAGCAAAAGCAGCGATCCGCCTCCCCAGCCAATGGCCAATCCCAGGAGCGAACTGCGCAACCTGCGCGAAAACAGCAATGCGACCGTGGCGGAATTGAAAGCATTCCTCAGGCAACTCCAGGGCAAGTCTCCCCAGGAGATGCTCGGAATCGTCTCAAGCAGTCAGCTCATTCGCGCCATCTGTATCTCCACCGCGATCGTCCTGGCCGGCGGACTGCTCTTCACGGCCATTCCCTTCGCTCTGGGAGACGGCAAGGACAAGCAAGCCGGGGCGACCCGGCAACCGACCGGTCCTACAGCCCCGGAACCAGCCCTTCCTGTGCCGTCCGAAACGCCGCCCACATCCTCCAACCCTGCAAACAGCGCGGCCAATCCCCTCACGCCCCCCGCACCCGACCTCTCCAATCTCGGAGTGACCGAGGAAAAGCAGGCTCCTCCCGACAAGAACCCCCTCGAGAACACGAGGGATAACTTCCTTGAGGGTCTCGAATGATCTTCCGGAAACAGGGAGCTCCCCGGTGCCTGCGCCATGCCATCCGGCCTGCCGCGCTCACGCTCTATGCCTCCGTGCTCTGGATGGTGGTGTGGGCTGACGCCCATCTCCTGTTTCGCTTCCCACCTCTCGCGCACACCCTGTGCTTCGGCGTCTTTCTTGCCGTTCCCGCCGCATGGGCCCACTACTGGAGGTCCCGTTCCCCACGCATCTATCGTGGTGTGCTCAGCATCGGATTTCTTCCCCTGTGGCAGTTCGCGGTGGTCGCTCCGCTCATCTTTTCCGCATATGGCCTTTCCGAGGCGCTCTCTCATACCGGAGTAGCCATCTCGTTTTTCATCGGACTGTGCTGGGCGGTATGGGCCGTCGATCGCCAGACCAAGAAGACCAGTCCTTCCACCAGTCCGCGGAAGAACTGGAATCCTTTCCGCCGATGGGCCTGGTACTTCGGCCGTGACAACCCCAAGCTCTGGCAGTCCACGGCCACTCTGGGCTCCTACTGCACTCTCTTTTTCCTCGTCTTCCTGCTCTTCAACAGCATGACCGGGTGCGCCATATACGAATCACCCCACGGTGGTGGTGAGGAGACCCGGCTCCGCCAGGTCGTCAGGATCCAGAAGGTCCTCAAGAAGAAATACATCATCAACCCCTACAGCAGTATTCTCTTCAACCCGCCTCCTATCGACGACGTCAGGCTGCAACTCCTCGAGGAAACCGCCCACCGCTACAAGGTCGGCCAGGGTGAAGGCAAGGGCGCCGGTTTTTCCGCCGGCACCAGCAGGGGTAAGGTCCGCTTCCTCCGCCTGAAATACAACGGGGGTGACTGGCAACAGGACATGGACCGTGGCGCGGACCTTAATCTGCTCACCGAATATGGCGTGCGTACCGGTCACCGCGTCAACGACCGTCCCGAACCAATGGACATCAGGCGCCTGCGCGCGTTTCCCCCCCGTAAGAGTCCACCCCTCGTCTACATGACCGGCCAGCAGAACATCAGGGTAAGCGACGATGAAATCAGGACCCTGCGCAGCTACCTTCTGGACAAGCACGGCATGCTCTTCGGAGACAACGGAGGAAGCAGCGGCTGGGAAGGACAATTCGTTGGCATGATGAAGAAGATCCTCCCCCGGGTGGAGCCCATCACGGTCTATCTCGATCACCAGATCCACCAGATTCCCTACACTCTTCCCAGGCTCCCCTACGTCGCCAAGCACGGTCGCACCGACGCCCTCGGCTGGGTGGTTGATGGCCGCCTCGTTGCCTATTACCATCCCGGAGACATCGGAGATGCCTGGGCGGACGGGCACTCCGGCGTTCCCCGCGAGGTATGGGAATCCTGTTACCAGCTGGGGGTTAACATCATCTATTACGCTCACGCGAAATACAACAAATGGCTCGAAGCAACCAGAGAAGACTAAGCTCCCCCCGGGTGTCTGACTCCATCAATTCCGGCTGCCATGGCTCCCGGCCAAATTCCTCTTTCGTGATTCCGTCTCCGCAAAAACCGGGCCGGATTCGACTACTCGCCGCACTCACCTTTACGTTCCTCTTTTCTCTTTCCTGCTCCGCTCTCACCAGCCTGGAGCAAATCCCCGTTGAGACCTTCGAGAAGATGCGGGAAGTGGAGCGCTACCAGCTCAAGATCGCGGAAAAGCACTACACCAGCAAGAACTACAGGGTCGCTCTCGCAGAGTATGAGAAATTTCTGACCCTCTACGAGAAAAGCCCGGGCGCTCCCTACGCCCAGCTCATGTGGAGCCACACCCAGATTCATCTCAAGAAGGTCAAGACCGCCCTGCGGGAAGGCTTCCAATCCGTCATTGATTACTGGCCCGATTCTCAATCGGCGACGGTGGCCGCTTACTGCATCGGCGATGCCTACCGGAAAATGGGAGAGGTCAGGAAAGCAAAGGAGGCTTTCCAGTTTGTCCTTCGGGAATACCCCGACACACCGCTCTCCCTGCGCGCGCATCTCGACCTTCTTCATTACGCCCGTCTCCACAAGGACAGGGACGGGATCATCGAAATCCTGAAGGGGCTCACCTACGTCGTAAAGAGAACGGAGTGGAGTAGCAGCGCCTGCGTGCAGGCCAGCCAGGAACTCGCTTCCATGAATTTCCTCGCCCAGGACTTCGCCGCTGGAAGAAAAGCTCTGGCCACGAGCTATAAGGATGAAAAACTGATCCAGGTGGTATTCGACATGACGGTGAAAACCATGAACCACCTTCTCAAGGACGAGAAGACCCGGCAAGCCGCCCTCGGCCTGGGCGACCAGCTCATCGCCCAGGTCCGCCGCGATTCCATTGAGGATGCCGAAAACGCCCGGGACCATCTCTACCGGATTGTCGACCTGCATGGAATGCTGGGGCGACCCGACCGGATCTGGGACCTCTACGAGGAAATCGAGGGAAAATTCGGATTGGACGACGATCTGCGCGGGCGCATGGCTCAGTGGCACATGAGCCGGGAAAATCTCACGCAGGCCCGAACACTGTATGAGGAGTTCGACAACCGGATAGCTGGACTCGAAGCCCTCGTCGCCATGCTCCAGTCCGTGAAACAGCCGACCGAGGCCATCAAGGTACTGCGGCAGCTGATCGAGCTCAACGGTGACAATGAAGTCGGCTACCTCGAAACGGTCGCACAGATTTACAGCGGGATGAGCAAGTTCACCGAAGCTATCGCCGTGTTGGTCCAGCTCATCGATCTCAATGGTGAGAACGCCCCGGCTTACCAGTGGTCTATCGGAGGCTGCTACGAGAGCATGTCGGAATGGAAAAAGGCGATTGGGATGTATCGCCAGATCGACGAGTTTCCCAGGACCCACTTCGCCATGGCGAGCTGCCACCGCAAAATACCGGAGCACAGGGAAGCCGTGGCCCTCTATCGCCAATGTCTCGTTAACGACGCCTCTGCCCCACGAGCCACTCTCGAGATTGCTTACACCTACGAGGAAGCCAAGGAAGCCAAGAATGCCATCCGCACGTTCCAGCTGACCTGCAAGCGCTATCCAAAAAGCAGGCAGGCTGCGCAGGCACACGCCCACCTCCAGAATAAATACAATATCAACGTCACCCTTGGAGGAGCGGAAGACGAGTGAGTCGAACAGCAGTTCGCTGGCTGAACAATGCCTCGCTGTCGCAACATGGATCTCTCCCTAGGACGAAGAAAGAGAGCCACCCTTTCTTATCAGCTCGAGCAGTTTTCCCACACAAGCCCTCGCGAAGTCCTCACTATTGATCTCGACCGCGAGTTCCATGACCTCCACCTCGGCCTCTTCCCGGATCGCGTCAAAGAGCGCCTCATCCGCCGCAGGGTCGTGAAAGACCTGTCCCTCTGCACTGATCAGGCTGATTGCCTTCGTCGGAAGGAGAATGGAGGTGGGCGCCTTGTTCGCATTGGCTTTCCGCGAAAGGATTTTCCCCAGCTCGCTGCACTCCGCCGCACTCGTCCGCACCAATGTGACCTGCGGATTATGTTCGTAAATGGTCCTCTCCCCCAGTTCCGGGGGGACCGTGTCTCGTTCCCCGAAATTCACCATGTCAAGGCACCCGGGAGCGATCACTGCGGGCACCTCGGCCCGACTCATGCCGTCCAGGCGGTCCGGACCGGCCGAGAGGACTCCTCCGGCCAGCTCGTCTGCCCACTCCGTGGTGGTAACGTCCAACACTCCGGCCACCATTCCGCTCTCAATCAGGGATTCCATCGTCCGCCCTCCCATGCCCGTCGCGTGAAAGATGAGAACCTCATAACCCGCGTCTTCCAGGAGCTCCCGGGCCAAGGAAACCAGGTCGGTGGTATTGCCGAACATACTGGCCACCACGATCGGCCGCGCCCTGTCCGCATCCACCCTGCTTTCCACCATCCCGCAGATCGCCCCCGCAGCCCGCGAGAAGACCGTCCGTGAAACCCGGTTCAATCCGGATACATCTACAATGCTCGGCATCATCACGATGTCACGGGTCCCCACGTAGTGCGCGGTGTTCCCGCTCGCCAAGGTGGACACCATGAGCTTGGGAAAACCCACCGGAAGGACCCGCATGGCTGCGGTCGCGATGGCCGTGCCACCTCCTCCTCCCAGGGAAATCACTCCTTGGATACGCCCCTCTGCCACCAGGCCCGCGAGGAAGACCGGGGCCGCCTTCGACATCGCAGCCACGCATTCACCACGATCTCTCCTCTCAAGCAGCGGCTTCAGGTCAATATCCGCCGCCTCCGCAATCTCGAAGCGGCTCACATCCGGTTTCACTCCGGGGGCTCCCCCCGTCCCCACGTCGAGAAACAGAACCTCGTGCCCGCGCTCCCGAATTCTCCCCGCCACGTAAGCATGCTCCTCTCCCTTGGAATCCAGAGTTCCGAGAACCGCAATGGTCGGCATGGCTTCTTACTTTCGCTTGACCGGGATTGCCTTGAATTCGCGCGTGAGACTGGTCAGGGACTCCTCTACTGCCATACGCTCCAGGCTGGATGCACCAACGAACCCCACCGCATCGGTGTGTTCATTTATGTATGCAGCGTCCTCGGGGGTCGCGATCGGACCTCCATGACTCAGGTAAATCACATCATCCCGCACCGTCTTGGCAGCATCAATGATCTCCTGTGTTCTCGCTGCGGCCTCCTCAATGGTCATGGCCGCATCCACGACCCCGATCGACCCTCCTGTTGTTGTTCCAACGTGCGCAATAATGGCATCCGCACCCACTTCCGCCATCCCCCTGGCTTCCTCCGGTGAGCCCACGTAGACAATCGAAAACATGTCCATCCGGCGGGCGAGGCCAACCATTTCGACCTCCTTTTGAACACTCATTCCCGTCTCCTCGAGGATCTGCCGGAACTTGCCATCGACGATGGAATGAGTGGGGAAATTATTCACCCCACTGAATCCCATGTCCTTGACCTGCCCGAGGAAGTGCCACATGCGCCGCCGGGGGTCGCTTCCATGCACCCCACAGATGACCGGAATCTCCTCTACCACGGGCAGCACCTCAAATTCACCAATTTCCATCGCCACCGCATTTGCATCTCCATAGGCCATCAGACCCGCCGTCGAACCGTGGCCCGCCATCCGGAACCGTCCCGAATTATAGATGATGATCAGATCCGCTCCACCCTTCTCAATGAACTTGGCACTGATTCCCGTGCCCGCTCCCGCTGCAATGATCGGTTCACCCCGTCCCAGGGCATCCTGAAGCCTCTCGATGACTTCTTCCCGCGTGTAGGGGTTTCCTTTTCCGGTCCAGGGATTTGGCATGGCACCAAGTAAATTGAATTCTCCGGAAGCACTTAGCGTTCTTACCAGCCTGTAACAAGTCCACACTCCCGCCGATGCCACGGGATCGAGCTCAACCGGCGCCTTCGACCGGTTTCATGACGGGGACACTCTCGATGCCGACCACCGGAAGAATCTACCCCGCCAGGGCGCATCCACGCATTGTATCCATTCACCCTTTGCCGTAACATGCACCCATGCACACTACCCGCTTTCTGGCGGCTGCAATCATTCTCACGCTCAACTCCC
>CAWWCX010000040.1:0-17069 GCA_963935445.1 uncultured Roseibacillus sp. | reverse complement strand
TCTAGTACGGTCTCGTGGGCTCGGAGATGTGTATAAGAGACAGGCATTACTGCGACCCAGTCTCCCTCCGGGCTCCCTGAGGCCTCAACCACATAATCGATATCGGTGCGGTCCAGAAGACGAGTGAAGGTCATCGCCAGAAACTCACCAGCGGGATCCCCAAAACTCGCATCATCGATCAGAACTTCGGGTAGAAGGCCTGCATCGGCAACATTCGGATCCCCGCCCAACGCATACTCGAGGAGATTGGACAGACCATCGGAATCCGTGTCAGCGTCAACCCCGGAAATCAGATCGTCGGCCAGGTCCCCCACTGAAAAGTTGTTCTCGCGCCAGACCTCGTACGGGCTGCCCTCTCCCGGGGTGAAGCGAAGGTGGATTTCCGTGCCTCCATTCTCAAGGCCGAGGGAAAAGGCCCCGCTCCCTGCACCGGTTGAGAACGCCGTCGCATCGATAACGAAATGTTCAGCAGAGAACCCGATGATCCCATCGCTACTCTGGACGATCTTCCAGGAAACTGGGGCTTCGGGGGAGAAACCCGCAAGCGGTTCAAGCGAGATCAGCCGGATCAGAAACGGATCCTCGGGGTCCGCATTTATATTCACGATACCGTCTACCTCAAGGAGATCCCACCCTGCTCCGGCCCCGGCTGCCGGGTCCGATATTTCAATCTCGAGCGCTCCGCCAGCACCCCATGTCTGCCCGCCACTCGCCATCACCCCGATACCTGAACCAGGTTCAAGTGTTCCGCCCGCGCCTACTTCCACGCCACCAGTGAACACTCCACTGCCTCCCACCGCTGCGAATCCGCCGATGCCAGGCTCCACGATGACCTGGGCACTGAGACTCGTGCCCGCGGCCAGCTCCAGAAGGCCACCACGCACATGGGTCACGTTGGCATAAGTCTTGTCGTCCCCGGAAAATCGCACCGCACCCTGTGCTCCGTCCGGATTGATCTCCATCGTCAGGGCAGCTTCCCCGCCCGAGATCGCCCCGGAAAAAACGACCAGGTCCGCAGCGTCTTCCGCAAAGAGCTTCGTGTTTGTAGAATCCGCCCGCAACGCCACCGCACCACTAAATTCAGCCCCTGCACTTGTCCCGCGCGCGCCGAGACGCTTGTCAAAGGTCCCAGGCGCAAAGGAAACTCCACGCGCAATTTCGTGATCTCCCTCCACGATGAGACGCGCCGGGGTTGAGATCCCACCAAAGATGCTGCTGTTGGCTCCTACCGTTACGTCTGAGCTCGCGTTCCCCAACGTGCCCGGGGCATCCACCGGAGCCGGACCAGCCAACACCAAATCTCCCCGCAGGACCGAGGCACTGCTCGTGAACTGATTGGCTCCCTCGATGCGCAGTTCTCCACCGGTACATCCAATCCCTCCACTTCCGGCCCCGAAGGAGTTGTCCGCCTTCAGGACCATTTTGCCTTCTCCCTCCTTGCGCAAACCAGACGTCCCGGAAATCTGCCCCTCGATAATCACCTCACCACCGTCGATCTCAAAAAGGTTGTAGGCACACATTTCGAAATCCCCCTCGATCCTGTAGGTCCCTGTCGAGGCCGTTCCCGTAAATAGCCCCGTATTCGATATCAGCCCTGCTGAGTTCGCAATCGTCACGTCCCTTGCCGTGTCAAAGACGAATTCACCCACGGTCTGGGCGGAAGGCATGGATATCGTCACATCGTCTTCATTGACAAACCGGACATTCCCGAAGTCCTGCGAGGGAGATCCCTCTTCCCAATTTGCACTGTCAACCCACGTGGTCCTCCCGGTTCCAGTCCAAGTCCTCCCCTCGGGAACCACCGGGACATAGCTGGCCGACGTGTCGAGGGAAACTTCCTGCAAGCTCATGCTCGACCCACTCGCTTTCCAGATGACCCGGTAGGATTCAACGTTCCGCCCAGTGAGGTCCCACTGCAGGGCATTGCGGTTTCCTGATCCTCCAAAGCCTGAAGTATCACTCTGATACTCCCGGGTGTATTCATCGGGATCGAGGACAACCTCGGTCCCGCTGTCATCATACACGAGCTTGATGCTCCCGAAATCCACCAGGTTCCCCGCCGTCTGGAACTGGAAAACCACCGTTCCCACGTCATAGGGAGTCGTATCATTTAACTGGAAATCGGTCGGACCGCGGAAGCTGTAAATATTGCCTGCGATTGCCGGCCCGATGATAAAGGCGATTCCCGGAGTCTTCTGCGTTATGGACGGATTGTCGAGGTGCCAGAACGCGGCCGGGTCGGCAGGACTGGCCCCCGGAGGCGACGCAAATCCTGCATCAGTAGCGCTCTGCAGCATCCCGTTCGGGGCTGCAAAGTCCGGATAATTGGCACCCACGTTGGCCACATAGAAAAGATCCCACGCCGAGTATTCCGTATCCGCACCATCCGCGAAGGAGGGCACGAGATAGCCCTCATAGAGCAACCCGGCAGACAAGGGCTCGATTACGACACAGTTGACGACAAGGGGAGCTACGACCAAAAGTGATCTTTTCATTACAGGAGCAAGTTATCCGGGAGGACACACTACAGTCTGCCCCCCGTAGTACGTTTGATTGTGTAATCCGGGTTGTCCGTAAGGGCTGCCTTCACACTCCAGCGCCTCATGTCACGGAGATCCTCCACCGAGAGCATCCGCACACTGCCATCCAGGAAAGCAGCGACAGCCTTTCCTCCGTGACGCGCGTGAACGTGACCGTAATCCTTCGGGTCCACGTCCGGAGCCCACGTCTCCCGGGTCCACATCCTGGTGGTGAGAACCGGAGGAGTCAGCGTATTATACCCACTGATCATACCTTCCTCGCCACGGACTCCCGCGGAGGCAAAGACGATTATCGAGGCAGCCCCCTGCATCGGCGAAATCACACATTCGCTCCGATGCGAGACGCTCCCGTCCTCATGGACATCACCCCCAACGAAATAATAGTTGATCCCCAAGGCCGGATAGAGGCTGACGAGGTAGTCACTGGTAGTATCTATCTGGCTGGCTATCTGCCCGACGTGAGCAATGTCTTCCACCGCTACGTTCATCGAATCTGACAACCGGAAGGGATAGCGGTTCGCAGTCGGCCCCGCTACCACCCGTCCGTCCGTGAGAACTACTTCATCGACCCGGCGGTCATAGCCCGGCATGTAGATGTTATTCCTGTCACCCGCGGTAGCCAGAAACCCGGCGAGAAGTTCCCGCGCAGTTGCAACCTCGGTGACCTTGTCGGCCGCTTTCCGCATCTGGGAGGCTCCGAGGAATACCAAGGTCACACAGGTTGCGATAATCGCGATGACGACCAACACCTCAACCATCGTAAAGGCCGGACGCACACCGCGGTAATTGCCCAAGGGGATCTTCAATGGACTTACAGGGAAGTCTCCGCATTCCATGGCATCTCAGCCAACCGGACTGTTCTGCAACGATTCGTTGCCTGCCCTACGGGCCCTTCATTGCGGAGCACGGAATCCAAAGCTTCAAGACTGCCTAGTTCCGGCGGCGGCGGCGTAGAAGCAGCCCGGTCGCGCTGAGAACCAGCAGGCCGCTGCTTGGCTCGGGAATCACCGCAGTGTCAGGAGAAAATCCCGTTGCGGACCAGAACGTATCGACTTCGAAATTACCAAATGAAACAAAGGAAAACGGCCCGGTAACCATATTCACCGAGTATTCTTCAGCGTTACCCGGGAGCTCGTAGCGCGCAAAGACCTGTCCCGCACCAGTTGCATTCAAACCCTGGACCACGGTTGGCGAGACCCCTGCAATGTCCCCAAAGCCAAGAGTGGTACCAAAATCTCCAAACAGCGTAGATCCCTGAAGAAGGATGGTCGTGAATCCGGAACCAGGAACCCCATTCGTATTGAAGGAAATGGTCTCATTGACCGATCCCTGACCGGAGTAGAAATTGAACGAGCCACTGATATGATCTTCGTTGTTATTCGTGGCCCAGACGCCGGAACCCGATCCGATATCAGGTGTAGAGTCATTGATAACGCTGTTTCCCGCGCCACCATCGTCCCATGTATCCCATCCGACCCAGCTACTGTTGGCACTGCCCCGCGTGGTAGGAGCGGCTGTTCCGAAGGCATTTGAAATATCGACTGTTGCGGCAAAGCTCGCCGCTTGGCTGCCGATAGCACACGTTACAACGAGGAGGGTTGCATTTGAACGAGTTCTCATAGTCCCCGCTTTTACGCCACTTCCCATGCCCCGTCTCGTGGTCTATTGCCCAGTGTTAGCGGTCAGGAAACCTTTGACACGCCTCATTTGCGATGCTCCCAGCGAGTCTGTTAGAACTGTCTGGCCAGCCTCCAGGAACAACCCGCAAACCCTTCTCCGAGGGAGTCAACAACACGTATCCTCCTGCTCCGCGAGAGAATGCGACTCTCCTCTCCGGAACATTCTCAAAGAAGTCCCGAGGACCCCTCCTTAGTTCGTCTTCCCCGGAACCTTCTTGTTCTTTTCGAACTGGGGCAGGACACCCGCCTCTAATCCCTTGGCGAGGGCGCGTTCGGGGCTCCGCTCCCAACGGCGGACAGCACCTTTACTGAACAGATAGACTGTCTTTCCCTGATATTCGACTTTAGGAGATTGGGGGGTCACGATCCTGTCATTGTAGACGGGGCAAAACTTCTGCGGAAGAAGCTTCACGTCATCCAGTCCCAGCTGCTTCTCCATTCCATCGAACTGTGGCAGCACCTCGCCCATTACCTTGATATAGTAGTTGGGTGCCAGCTCCCACAACTTGGAGCAGGTTCCGCAGCACATGAATACTTTCTTTCCAGCGTATTCCACGAATTCCTCTTCATCGACCTCGTCCCCAACCATGATCGGGCAAATTGTATTTTCCGCCCGCAAGTGGCTTGCCGAGAAGAGTAGAGTGACGATGGTGAATTGGCAGAGGAGCTTCAAGTTCAAGAGTGTGCCTGGTCAGGATTTGAAGCGTTATCATTACCCAGAATCGCTTTGCTGCTAACGGTCAGTATACCTATTTGTTGCGCTTCCTTACCCTCCCGCCCCCAGACAACCTGCCGTCAGTAATCGACAAACACACATTAGCCAAAAAGCAGGCTCCCGGCAAAATTGCTCCCGTGAAGGCTAAATTTTTCGCCGTGCCGGGGCTTACAAGCCTGATTGCGCTCAATGCATTCGCCCAAACTGAGCGAGAGGTCGTCGCCCACTACGCCCAGCTAGTTCAGGCAACCTACTCTGATGCAGTAGCAAAGGCAAAGATCATGGAGCAGGCCATTGAGGATTTCCTCACCAGCCCAAGTGCAGATGGCCTCAAGAAGGCCCGCTCGTCATGGACGGCAGCCCGTATTCCCTATTTGCAGACAGAGGTCTTTCGCTTTTACGAGGGGCCAATTGATGACGAGGATGGTCCCGAGGGCCTCCTCAATGCCTGGCCTATGGATGAATCCTACGTGGATTACGTCAAGGGAGACGAAGAGGCTGGAATCATCAACAATCCGGACGATTTCCCGAAAATCGATGCCGACCTGATCCAGTCTCTCAACGAAAAGGGAGGCGAAGCCAATATCAGCTGTGGCTACCATGCGATCGAGTTCCTCCTGTGGGGTCAGGATTTCTCAGCCGGAGGACCAGGGGAACGCCCGTTCACCGACTACACAACTGCCGATAACGCCGAGCGTCGGGCCAGTTACCTGCGAGCCTCTACAAAACTTCTGATTAAACACTTAGCGGGGGTGTCGACGGAATGGGAACCAGGCAAGGAAAACTACCGCTCCCGCTTTCTGAAGCTCGAACCCCGCGCCGCGATCGAGAAAATCCTGACAGGAATGTCCATGCTGAGCGGGTTCGAAATGGCGAGCGAACGGCTCAACGTCGCCTATGACACCAAGGCGCAGGAGGATGAGCACTCCTGTTTCTCTGATACCACCCACAACGACATGGTTTACGACCTGGTCGGAATTTCGAACGTATGGAATGGGACCTACCGGACTGTGAAGGGGCTTGGCCTGAAGGAAGTTGCGGAAAAAGCCGACCCCGCTCTCGCCAAGCATCTCGATGCTCGGATCACAGCCTCGGTCGCTGCCGCCCGGGCCATCCCCGTTCCCTTCGACCAAGCTATTCTTGGAGAAGACAATGCTCCCAGCCGACAGGCGATCCTTCGCACAATCGAGTCCCTCGAAGAGCAGGCCGGGCTCATGGTCATGCTCTCCAAAAAGTTAGGGTTTGAAGTCCCCATAAGTGAGGACTAACAGCAACATGAGCCGACAATGGCTGGTTCCACTATGCTCCCTGTGCTTCGGCGTCGGGGAGTGCGTGGGAGATGAGCGTCTCAGTGGAGGCCAGACGACTGTCTTCGTCACCAGCAACAAGGCTTTCGCCCGACCACTCGCAAACATCAGCAGGTTAACACGGCGCCAGCACACCGTCGGTAATTCCTTTTTCAACCAGAACTGGGTGGCGGCTCCCGCTTCGACCACTGCCCGCGATGGTCTAGGCCCACTTTTCAACAGCCGCTCATGTTCTGCCTGTCACGTTCAAGACGGGCGGGGAGCACCCCCTGGTCAGGATGGATCCGGTTTCGGACTGCTGCTGCGACTCAGCCTTCCGGGACGGGCCGCCAACGGTGGCCCCGTTCCAGACCCGGTCTACGGTCTGCAGCTGAGCGACCGTGCATTGCCCGGGATCAGTCCCGAGGGGCACATGCAGATCAGTTACCTGGAAAAACCGGGGACTTACGAAGACGGCGAAGAATTCAGCCTGCGACACCCCCGATACGAGCTGGCCGAGCTCGCCGCCGGGCCAGCACACACGGATATTTGTCTCAGCCCGCGGGTCGCTCCCGCCGTCTTCGGGCTCGGCCTGCTGGAGGCGGTCGCGGAACAGGACCTGCTCGGCAGGGCGGATCCGGAAGATCTTGATGGGGACGGCATATCCGGACGTCCCAACCGGGTGTGGAGTATTTCCGAGGAGAAGGCGGTGCTCGGACGCTTTGGCTGGAAGGCAAATCAGCCGGATTTGCGACAACAGGCCGCCGAAGCTTTTGCCGGTGACCTCGGAATCACCTCTTCGCTGGTCCCCCGTGAGAATCACACCTCCGCCTACGCCACGAGGCATGACTTCTTGAAATTGCCTGCCAGCGAGCACCCTGAAGTCGACGACAAGATTCTCCAACGCGTGACGACTTACCTGCAAACCCTTGCTCCTCCGGCCCGCCGCGATGTCGGGCATCCGCAGGTCATTCGCGGCCAGAAACTCTTTCGGGAGATGCAATGCGCCACGTGCCACACCCCGGAAATGCGAACCGGGAACTCGCATCCGGTCGTGGAGCTCCGTAACCAGACCATTCGCCCCTACACGGACCTCCTGCTGCACGATATGGGGCCCGGACTCTCCGATGGCCGCCAGGATTACCAGGCAGACGGCCGCGAGTGGCGGACCCCTCCCCTCTGGGGGATCGGCCTCCAGAAACGTGTGAACGGCCACACCACCCTGTTGCACGATGGACGCGCACGCAACCTGGCCGAGGCCATCCTCTGGCATGGCGGAGAAGCGAAGCCGGCACGCGAAGCCTTCCGCGAAGCCGGTCGCGAGGACCGCAAAGCTCTCCTTGCCTTCCTGAAAAGCCTGTAGGGTGGCGACCTTGCAAGGCAGGCACGCAGCAGCTGCCCCCGCATCCGATTCCCGGCCTCCTTCGACGGCACAGAACCATGGGTGTGGAAGATCCCTCGACGACAATCGATCGCTACAGAAAAGCAGGCCAGCGACAGGCAAGTGACACCCTCCATCCTAGGCTGGACTCATGACCGGCCACGCCCTCCGCCCAGTCGCAGCGCTCATCCTTACTGGAATTCTCCACGCAGGAGACCAACCCCGTTCCCCAAGTGAAGACGACTGGGCCGAGACGGTAGGCGCAGCCCTCTCAAAATCAGTTGTCCGCGTTTATCAATACAATTCGGAGGACAGGTTGACCGGAACGGGATCTGGCTTCTGTGTCTCGGAAGATGGCCTGATCGCAACCTGTCTCCATGTGATCGGCGAATCGAGGAAAGTAGTTGTCGAACTACCGGATGGCACACGGCACGAGCCCCACGAAGTGGTAGCTTCCGACAGAAATCTTGACCTGGCGCTTATCCGCATCGCCCGTCAGAACATCAGTCCCCTTCCACTCGGGCCCCAGGACGACCCCCTGCAGCGCGGCGAAGCAGTGGCCACCATGGGCAACCCGCTCGGCTCAGATCGTGCCCTGGCAACCGGAGTGGTTGGCGTGCCGGATCAACACCTGCGCGGCGTGCGCCACCTTCAGGTCAATATCCCGATCGAGCACGGCAACAGCGGTGGTCCCCTTGTGGATCAGCAGGGAAGGGTGCGGGGCATTTTTACAGCCAAGTCCGCCACGATGATGAATATAGGTTTCGCCGTCGATGCGGAGTATCTGCGCGGACTCCTCGACAGTCCCTCGCCAATCGGGATCGAACACTGGATGAAAATTGCCACGCTCCCTCCAGAGGATTGGCTCGGAATGCCGGCAACGCAGTGGCAACGCCGGGGAGGACGGATAGAGTGGAAGGCCGGGATGACCCCCGGGGCGGCGACCAGCGGAACGTGCGAGTGGAGGGGAGACTATCCACCCGTCCCCTACGAAATCGCAGTGGACTTGAGGATCGAGGGAGGACAGGGCTCCGCCGGCTTGGTCCTGATGAGTCCTTCCCAGAAGGCAGTTCGCGCATGGTTCCCCGCGGGGAGAGAAATGATTCTCACCGAGGCAACAGGAAAAGGGCTTCATCACAAGTCCGTGATCGGGCGGGCACGCGCAAGAAGTTACATTCTCGACGATTGGAACCGGATCCGAATCCGGGTCCTGGAGGACGGTATCATCTGTTGCCTCAACGGCGAGGAGCTCTACCACCACAAGACGGATCATAGAAAGATCCCGGGAGAGACTACGTTTGCCGGAATGATCGTCATGGAACATCGCGCGGTATCGTTCAAGAACTTCACCCTCTTGCCTCTGCCTCTGACCGAAGAGGCCGGGCTGGCACAGCCTTGTCTGCCCTCCGACCTGACGTCCGGCCCTGTTCCTGATGCGGAACTCCAAGCCCTGCAACTGCAGAACCTGCCGGGAGGACCGGAGCAGCACCTCCGAGCTATCCACAAGAAGCGCCTCGAACTTGAGGACGCTCTATATCAGCTCCGCCGCCTCGCCAGCCGGGTCAACGAGCAATCGATCGGCAACGAACTGGAAAACATGCTCCAGAAGGAGGAAGACCAGATCCCCCTCGTCAGGTCCGCCCTCCAGATGCTTCGAATCGGAGATGCGAGCCTCAATCCCCGGACCTACCTCTACCAGTTCGAGAAATTGCTTGGGGATGTGGTGAAGGCGCTCCCCGAAGAAGCCGATCAGGTCGACAAGGCGGCGGTCCTGCGGGATGTTCTCTATCGGGAGCACGGGATGCATGTTGCGCGCTTCCCCACAGCCGACCGGGATTTGTCTGTCCTCGACATGCGAATCCTCTTTGAGGACCGGGAGGGAAGCGTCCTGCCCTTGGCTCTTCTGATCCTCGAGATCAGCAACCGAATTGGTCTCAAGGTCGAGGCTACCGGCATGTCTGGATTCCTTCTCATTCCGCCGGCTCAGGAGGGTGGCGCAGAGCGCCTGCTGCACGTCTGCGATGGCACAATCGACACGGTTGAGGCCCTTCAAGAGACCAGCCCGTGCCTCGCAGCATGCTCGGCGGAACAAATCAAACAGTTGCTGCAGACCAAGAAGGCCTCAACCCTCCTGTTGGACTACCTGACCCTTCTCAAGAACGAAGTGCCGCTCAGCCCGCCAGTCGACTGGGCTGAAAAGATTGCCCCCTATCTCCGCGTGCTGCAACAACTGGATCCCGAGTCCCTGGAGGCTCCCATTGAGCTCGCTATTGCCCAAGCCATCCAGAAGCCCACTTTGGAGGCAAAGACTCACGTCTTAAGTCTCCTTCACGAAACGGGCGACCGTTATTTCGATGCCCAGAGAATACTGCACATCTTCGCGGCCCTGGGACTGGATCTTTCGGGGATGAGCGCGCTGGAGTAAGAGGCGGAACCGAATGCGTTGGAGTTGTTCACCCGACGCTTAGCCTTGCCATCCTTTTCTCATCGTCTACAGCGGTCCTCACGTGATTCCGCAACTCATTCTGGATAGCCTCAACCTGACGTATCCAAAAGGCAGGTTACCCGCCCTGCGGGATTTCTCTCTCCAGCTGGGTGAGGGCGAGATTCTTTCCCTGGTCGGCAAGAGTGGCAGCGGCAAATCCACGCTCCTGCGTTTGATCGCAGGGCTGAACCGACCTTGCAGCGGATCAATCTCAATGAGTGGACAGGTCCTGACAGACGCCAGGACCTTCGTGCGGCCTGAGCAGCGAAAAATCGGCATGGTTTCTCAAGGGGCCGATCTTTTTCCTCATCTGAGCGTAGGCAGGAACATTGCCTACGGCTTGCGTGGTTGGGGGCGCCAGAAACGGCAGCAGCGAGTGGAGCAGCTCCTGGAGCACGTCGATCTCCCGGACTTTGCCCGCAGAATGCCAAACGAGCTCTCGGGAGGAGAGGCTCAGCGGATTGCCCTTGCCCGGGCTCTTGCGCCCCGCCCCCGTCTTCTCCTCCTAGACGAGCCGTTCAGCAACCTGGACACCGAACTCCGGGAACACCTCCGCATACTCACCGTCGACCTTTTGCGAATGCAAAACACAAGCGCCATCTTTGTCACTCATCATGGAGAAGACGCACTCTCCGTAGGAGAGCGAGTTGCCGTTATTGAAGAAGGGCTACTGGTCCAGCTGGGCTCCCCTCGCGAGATCTGGGAATCCCCTGCCTCACTGTCGGTCGCTTCTCTTTTCGGCACGATCAACGCACTCCCGGGATCCCACGATCATGATCCCTGGGAACTGGTTCGGCCCGATCAATTGAAACTTTGCGAGGACCCGGACCGGGGCGTCGCCACAGGTACGGTCTCCCGCACCGAGTTCTGCGGTTCGTTCCAGAAAATTTTTCTAGCGCTTGAAGAGAGCGGCACGGAAATTCAGGTGCACACTGCCGCCCGTGCGGAAATTGTTCCTGGAGCACGCCTCGCCGTCATCCCGAGGGAGCACTCACCCCAAGCAAAGGGGTGATGCCCGGCTCCACCAGGTTGGCGTAATCAATAGGATTACTCAAACGGACAACAAACCCATAAGCTGTCCGCTCAACTTCAGGCCAAAATAAGAATAGCGGAGCCGGTGCATCACGGACCGAGTATCGCCGGGGCCCGGATTGTCCGCTATCGCGCCCTTATCATTCTATAGCGAGCCGTTGTACCTGATGAAACAACTAGATTATCTCACTGGCCGATGGCTATAAGTTCCCTTCCCGACCTCACCACGATTTTCTTATCCCCTACTGCGTATCCGTAGATCCGTTCTCCTTCCGGGACAGGGAGGATATTCTCGGCCAGCACCGTGGGCTCTTCCGCATTTCCATCGAGCACCACTGTCGTTCCATTCTTGCAAAAGAAGTAAAGTCGCTGCCCTGCCGCAAGGGGTGAGGCCCAGCACCCATCGGGCAGGCGATACTCCCAGCGCTGCTTACCGTCCATCATACGCTGGGCCTGCAACGTACCCGCCCGATTAACAAAGTATGCCGATCCTCCGTGGAGAAGCGGCGAGGAAAAGCTCGAGGTTGCCGACTCGGCCCGCCAGGCGATATGCGTCTTGGCAACATCGCCCTCGCCTCCCAGCCGTACCGCCAGGCACTGACGGGGACTGGAGGATCCAATCACCACGAGCTTTCCGTCACTACTCGGCGATGCCACCGTATTCCGCTGAATATTTTCCACCCACCAAAGACGCTTTCCATCCCCTAAGCGGTATCCCTCCAGGGTGCCGTTCGAACTGATGATGACACGCCCCTCACCTTCATGTTCGAGGTATAGCGGCGTGGTCCAGGAGACTCGAGGCTCTCGGTCCGCCTTCCATATCGTTTCGCCTGTCTTCCGGTCGAGACAAAGAAGGTAGGATGGCCCATCGTGGTCAATCAAAAGAAGCAGCCTGCCCGGGGATCCCACGAGGGACGACCCCACCCCATGCCCTCCCTTGAACTTTCCGAACTCCACAGTCAGCTTGCGCGACCACCGCTTGTTACCATCATGATCGAAGGCCACGAGGTCACCGCTTTCATAGAAAGCATAAACGCCATCTGGCCCAGTTACGGGGGTGGGTGCACCCTGCGAAATCATCTTGGTAACCGCATCAACCTTTTCGCTGGCGGTAATCTCCCGTTTCCAGGTCCGCTTTCCATTCGCCAGCGCAAAGGACTCGAGGTAAAGGTGCTCCTTTCTGTCGCCCCCTGTACTGGTCGCGTAGACCCGGCCCTTCCAAATAACCGGGCTTGACTGACCAAAGCCTTCCAGCGCGCTGCGCCAGGTAACGCCTTCTTTCTCGCTCCACTCCAGAGGCAACTCCTCTTTGGTCGTCGTGCTGGTTCCATTCCCACGGAAACCGGGCCACACATCACCCTTGAGAGGATCAGGATCAGCCGCCTTTACGGCCACCCAGAGCCCCGTCGCCAGCATTCCATAAACTAAAAATCGCATGGGAAATATTCCGTGGCAGGTGTCAGTCTGTCTAGCGCGAGGTCCCCATACCTTGGCAGCCCGTTATTTCTCCATGCCCAGCAAGTTCATTCACTCTCATCTTCTGCTCGTTTCGACATCATTGACCAGAGCTCAAAAAGCGCTTCCCCCGGCTGGGACACGGTGAGAAGGCGCTCTCCGAACGAGTTGTAAGCCGCCAGCACGGTAGATCGCCGTTCCTCGACATTTGCCATCCTCGCAATGGCATGGAATACCTCAGGCAGCTCCACGCCCAGCACCGCCGTCCGGGACGCCAGAAGGATCTGAGACCCGTCCAAGTCGTGCCGGACTGGCACGAAGGACGTGCTGTAGGAGCACATTTTTCTCTTCGCATCCAGCCGCAGTGGCTCGATTTCAAGGCAGGCAAAGGAGAGGAGGTGATAAAGAGGGTGGCTCGAAGCCTGCGCCCTGAATTTCTTCCGGCGCTCTGAGCAGCATTTGCACAACTTGCGACAGCACCCTTCAACTCCCTTGGGCAGATCGTCAACTCCGAGCACCCTTACAACATTTTGAGCCAGCTTCCGAATCGCCTCACCGCACAATTCACCGAATGAGACTGACCATTGTTCCGTGCGATCGTGAGAGACCAGATTAAGGCGGGCAACGGCTTCATGCTCAGGATGACGTGACAGGTAGGCGGCAGACACCAAGGACAGGTCAACGCTTAATCCGAGCTCTGGAAAACTGAGCTCGCCCCCCTGGGAGAGCACCAGCGGATGCCTTGTCACCCACGTAAAGGTAGTCTCGAGATTGCTCACCTCCACCCAGCACTCGGGAACGGCCTCAAGGAATGTCTTCAGGATTTCAAATTCTACGGGTAACTCCCATCCCTCCTCTGAGAGCGCTTCTGAAAGGTGACTGCGTCGAGTATGCACTATCCACTACAAAGACAAATACCGCCCCATCATGCTAACGGTTCCTTGCGCGATCATAGTGACCGGTTGAACTTTTACAGCATAGGTTGTCAGACGGCGGCTCCCTGTGACCTTTCCCATTCAGAGCCAGAAACCATGTGCTGCATTCTGGCCGAGACCCCAACAGGCCCCCTCGAGATGGTTCTGAGAAGAGCTCCCTCCGGAACGAATCATTACCTGCCACACGCATTCACACAGCAGACACGGAAATCCAGAGCTCACTTCGACCCTGGCCACAACTCTTTCCGGCTCACAGTGTGCGAGCACGAGCCGAGCCAGCGTTCGGTCTGGTTACCTGTTCCCAACGATCCGGCCGACTCAAGGACAGGTCCAAGAACTCCTAGGAATCCATGAAGCTCCTGATGAGATCAGGCACCTCTTTCTCTGCCAAAACCTCTCCCTTCTTCACTTTTCTAGCGAGCGAAAATGTCGAGCGCACCAGTGAATTACCACCAACTTCCTTCTTATAGGCGATAATGTTCTTCTCTTCCATCAGCCTCGCCCATTCTGAGCGAACATTCCGCCAAAACTCTTGCGTGGCATTCCATTCTTTCTCCGCCAGACTGAAGTCTTCTTCACACCGCCGGTATATGTTCAGCCCGGCCTCATGGCAGATGAACCTGTTCTCTGACTTGACCCATTTCCGGTTCTCCTGCTCATGAACCCATCCTTCCGGGGTAATCACGTGCCGGTTGATCGCCCGGAGAATACTGTAGTCGCTGCGTTTGGTGTATTCCCTGCGCGGGAGGGGCCGATTGGTGTCCTGGCTCTGCCAGGCACTGCGATTGCCCTCATGCACCCATTTTCCCCAGCTCTCGTAGCGGGGGCTGTCATCAACCTGAGTTACCAGCTGCGTCCAGGTCCCCTTCACCGAGCTGGATTCCAAGCTGCGTTTCTTCCACGTCCGGTCCCCCTGAAACTCGAGGATGATTGAATCTTCATACTCCCAGATCTGACCCCAGTGCTTAACGACACGGCTGTCCAGCCCATCGTCTGCGAGGAGAATATGCTGAAGCACGATCCTCGCTCCGGTATCTTCCACAACCTTGACGATTTCCAGTGCATCAGCCGTGTAGGGTTTTCTCAGCTCATAGTCCTGCAGCAGCGAAACCGTCTCTCGGAAGTTGAACTCAACATCAAACTTTCCGGCCATTGCCAGAATCGCCCTGCGATCCTTTTCGAAAGCCTCTTTCTCACCCAGAGCCGTGCCCACGTGCAGAAACGCAGCGACACCAAGGATCATCGAGATACGCAGTTTCATATGGGCAGCCTTATCCATTCCCTCAAGCCACGCTAACGGCGCAACGACTGTCCATTGATGCTCACTTGTCGGACCCCGATCTTTGCTCCCCTTCAGATGCCCGCTCTCCATGACCGCCAGGAATACCGCCCCCTTCGGATGATGGACCCAACGGCCCATCCGCGCGAGTGGAGGACGTGTGCGGGCCTCCCCGGACAACCTGCACCCTGCGCAGAGAATTCCCGACGCTCCCGGCAAGGACTCTCGATCAATTCCTGAGGAAGACCCGGCTTTTCACCACGAGTCTCACGAGCTCCTGGAGCCGGTTGTCCCTGCCTGCAAGTTCACTCGTTATCCTGTCCAGCTCACCACGATCCACAGCCTCGAGCTTTCTTCCTGTAGCATATGTCAGCATCTTCCTGGCGAGGTTTCTTACCACGAGCTCCTTCCTCTCCATCAGCATGCTCTTAAACTCCACGATATCCCTGATCTCCCTGCCGCTGGACAATGTCGTCGAGGTGTCGATCGGCCCATTGGCCCGCCTGTAGCGGTCACGCCATCGCCCCACCACGTCAAAGTTTTCGAAGGCAAATCCCATCGGGTCTATTTTGCGATGACAACTGTTGCACGCTTCATTCGCCCGGTGAAGGTCCAGAAGCTCGCGGATCGTCGTCGCCTCCCGGGTGTCGGTGGGAAGAGGCTCCACATCCGGTGGCGGGGGGGCCGGGGGAGTGCCGAGAACGTTTTCAAGAACCCAGACTCCCCGGATGACGGGTGAGGTATCCACCCCGTTGGCAGTCGCGGTCATGACACCGGGTTGCGTAAAGATTCCCCCGCGTCTGGGATCCTCAAGCTTCACCCGGCGGAGTCGTTCCCCCCGGATATCCTCCCGCCGGTAAATCCATTTCGCCAGCGTCTGGTTCATGTAGGTGTAGTCAGAGTTGATGAACTCTTCGATCCTCCCGTTCTTTCTCAGGATATCCTCAAAATAGGTCGTCACCTGCTTCATCAGCAGGGGCTCCACCCTGAGATTCTTGTAAAACTGGTAGTCCCCACCCGAGGGTGGCATCTTGCCAAGCTTGTCCATCCGCAACCAGGCCGACGAGAAGTGTCTGATGAAGGCTGCTGATTTATCGTCCCGGAGCATCCGGGTAATCTGGCGATCGAGCTCCAGCGGATCGCGGAGTTGCCCCTTGCCTGCGAGGTCCATGAGGATCTGGTCCGGCATTGAGGACCAGAGGAAATAGCTCAGTCGCGAGGCCAGGGCATGGTCATCAAGTATCCCGGGGGATTCCTTGAGGTAGAGAAACTGAGGCGAGCACATCAGGGCGGCGTAACCATCCTGCATTGCCCTGATGAAAGGCGGCACCGCCTCCTCCCTGCCCTTCTGGGGCTGGGAGACTTTGTGCAAGGGCTCCTTGGAGAGCTTCACGTGAGTCGAGTTCGCCCCACTCCATCCGGCCCGGAAGCTGTTGTTTCCCCCATAGGCGAAGTATTCAACCCGGATCAGGTGCTCACCCTCGGCAAGCTCGATCTTGGCCTTCTTCAGTTCAGGGCCATGCAAGCCGTCATGCAGGATGACCTCCTGACCGCCAATGAGTATTCTGGCTCCGTCATCCGACGCCATCTCGAAAAGATACTCACCCGCCTTGGGAGCCTCGATCGCCCCCTCGAACACCATCCCGAAGTATTCCTTTCTTCCCGAAACTCCTATGTCGATGAAGCCCTTTGGAAGGGCCCCCTCAGAAACTGGCTTGAGGGCCTCAAAATCCGGAAGCTTGTCCCACTTTCCCTCATAGACCCGGTAACGGAGATCCTTGATCCCACCAGCAACCCTCACCACCGGACCAGCCTGTTGCTTCAAGACGAGTTGCACATAAGGCTCAATCTCAGCCGCTTCTACCGGACGACGGAAACACCTCTCGGCGAAGGACAGGAGAAGCCTTCGGATTTCCTCTTCTTCTCCCGAGGCTGACCCATACAGAGCGGTATGACTTCGGGGGGGCCACTCTCCCAGCAAAGGCTCCACCTTGAGGCTGTGAACTCTGAGATGAGGCCCTTGGTAGCCCCCCTTGAAGAGAAGGCGCGCCATATTCATCCCCCAGTTGTCGTGCCCCTCCTTATCGACTTTCTTGTCCGGCCGCTTGAAGAACTTCGCTGGCATGTAGTCCTCCACGATCTTTTCCGGACGGACAAATCTTTCGGTGGGGCCGTTCTCCCATCCCAGCCACGGGGTCCAGGTCTTGTCCATCCAGACCTCATGACTGAACACCTTTCTTGTGCCATCGGGAGGAACGGACCACAGCGCCTCCGGAGTGGAC